>JBQTHQ010000049.1:0-4817 GCA_052389695.1 Bacteroidota bacterium
CTTTTAAAGGCAATCCTGCGGGCCCCTGTGTTACGCTCCCATCATATATTGAGAATTTTGAATTACAACAGGTGTCAGTGGCTATGATATTACTGGCATCTACACTTATGGTTGCACAAGGGTAAGGGTCGCCTGATCGGTAGGTGCAATTGCGGTCGTAGGCCATAAATTCAGATGAGGATTTTCGGTAAACCAATATTCCTCTTACACCACCGTTAATATATACCCATCCGCCAATGGCAGTTAAATTAACATTACTTGGATTGTTGATGTATAAATAAATATCCACTGCGGTATTAGGGACATTGTTGGGAGTGTCTTTTTTACAACTTGTTATACCTACTAAAATTATGGAAATATAAACTAAGAAAAGTGATCGCATGGTTTAACAAATTTAAGAACTAATTTGTTATTTGATTGCTTTAAGAGATATTTAAAGCGTATAATTTTTAAATTTGTATCATTAACTACCGGTTATGAAATTACTTTTTCGCATTTGTGTTTTAGTATTCATTTGTTTGATGCCACTTGGAGGCACAGCTCAGGAAGCCAAATCAAAAGATAAGCCGCCCGCAAGTTCACGTGCGCAACGTAAGGCTGCAAAAGAAAAATGGAAGGAACAGCGCCAGGCAGATAAAGAACATAAAAAAGCTGTTAAGGCCCATCATAAGCGCTTGCAAAGTAAAAATACCCGCAAGCAAATGAAAAAGGAAAAACGTAAATCAGAGAAATTAAAAGCGAATAAGAGAGAATTTTTCCTGGTTCGCTGGTTCAAAAACAGGCATTAAAAGGGGCCCTCAGCCCCAATGTTGTTAAGTTAAGAAATGCCACTCGCAAGACCTCACCCTGCCCTCTCCAAAGGAGAGGGTGATCTCCGAAATAAACCGCCTATTTTTTTATGATTTAATAAAATAGCCTTTAGATAGAATAAGGCTAGTGGGAAAGAACCCTCTCCTTTGGAGAGGGCAGGGCGAGGTCAAGAAAAAGTTGAACTTCGCTTGCGTTAAAGCTTCAGCGTACATGCATGGAGAGGGGCAGGGGTGAGGTTTTGCGGATATAGGGTATTTGTCGTAACACAGGTTAGCTGACTGTTGAAAAGATTTTAACAAAAAAATGCAACATATTTAAAATAATTTAGTATAATTGTATCGTAATTGATTTTATAACAACATCCCCTCTATATTATTTACAACAATTTCCGTTGTAAATCTTGCCAAAAATTTTTATTTCATTTAATTAAGAACAATTAAAATTCTTAGCAATTACCTGTGTTTTCTAGTGATTTACTAGGTATTAAATGTGGATTTTAACTGTGGAAATAATTGTAAAAAAAATATTTGTAAATGAAAATTAAATATTCATATATTTACGCGCTTTAAGTTTTTGCACGAATTTATTTTAATTAATAAAATATAAATAATATGCTACGAAAATTATTTACCTCCTTGTCTATTATTGCATCTATAAGTCTGATGCAGGCACAAAATGAGTCAGCTATAAAAGTGACACTTAGCGACAAAGCCAACAGAGAAACAATTCCTTTTGCCAATGTGGTGGTTGAGATGGGTGGTATCCAGGTAGGTGTTGGAACAACCAATATTGATGGTGAGGTAATGATAAGGCCTTTGAATCCCGGTAAATACAATGTGAAAGCTACCTATGTGGGTTACCAGTCTATACAGATAGATAATGTAATGGTTCCGGTTGGTAAAACAGTTTATTTGAAAATGGAGCTTACTGCCGGACAAGAGTTACCGCAAGTTGAAGTCGTAGAATATTCAGTTCCTTTAATTGACCCGGATACTAAATCAGGTACTACTGTTTCCCGTGAAGATTATCAAAATATGGCGAGTAAAAATATTAATTCAGTAGCGGCTTCTACAGCAGGTATATACCAGCAGGATGAAGGAAGTGCGTTGAATGTGAGAGGAGCACGCAGTAATGGTACTGCTTATTATGTGGACGGACAAAAAGTAATTGGGAGCGCGGGAGTTCCGCAATCAGGTGTTGAACAGGTTACAACCATCACAGGAGGAACACCTGCTGAATATGGAGACGTAACAGGAGGTATCATATCTATTACAACCAGGGGTCCTGCAAGTAAGTATGCCGGGTCAGTAGAATTGATTACCTCCGGGGCAGGTGAAAACAAAGGATTGGACGCATACGGATACAATTTTATCGGGTTTGCAGTAAGCGGCCCTATAAAAATGAAGCAGGATACTGCAAGTGGTGTTAAAAAATCAATATTGGGATTTAGTTTACAAGGTCAGGCCACCACTGTAAAAGATCCTGATCCATTAGCAGGGGGTACTTATAGAGTAAATAAGGATAAACTGGCTGAGTTGGAACAAAACCCTTTGAGTCCGGCCCCACAAGGTGGATATATTGCAAATGCCGAATATGTTACCATGAATGACTTGGAAAAAATTAAAGCCAGGCAAAATGTAGGTTCTAACGGTCTTATTTTAAACGGAAAAGTCCAGTACCAGCCAACTGCCAATATGGGCATTACACTGGGCGGATCGGTTAATCATACGAAAAACCATAATTATATTAATACCTATGCCCTTTTTAACCCTGTAAACAATTCACAAACAATAGCCACTACCTGGAGAGCATACGCGAAATTGACCCAGAAATTCAATACAGCTACCACTAAGGAAGAAGAGAAATCCTCTTCCATTATCAAAAACGCTTATTTTACGCTCCAGGCAAGCTATGAAAAATTCAAATCAACTACCCAGGATGATAACCATAAAGATAATTTCTTTGATTATGGGTATATAGGTAAATTTAAACAATACATTGATCCCAATCCGGCTAATGATACCGCAACCAGGTGGATAGACGCTGATAAGGATGGCTTTAGGGAAAAATATTTCGGAGTGTTTCAGGAAGGCTGGGATTATTATGATCTTACCTTTAGCCCTGGTGATAAAAATCCAACCGCTACTAATTATACAAAACAATATTATCAATATGAGGGTTCCGCGGAAAATCCTTCAGACGTTCAAAGTAACTTAGGGTTAATGAATGGAGACCGTTCTACGAATGTATATTCAATATGGTTTAATACCGGCCGTGAAAATGATGGCTATGGAAAGTTTGACCAGTCACAGTTCCGTGTATTCGCGAACTTCTCCGCGGATATAAAAGACCATACCATACAACTGGGTTTTGAATATGAGCAACGAACCCAAAGAAATTTTTCTTTAGCTCCGGTTGGATTATGGACCAGGATGTATGCCATAGCAAACTCCCATCTTACCCAGTTAGATAGTTTTCCCCAACTTCAACCCGATTTGCAATCGCTCTGGCATGGTGATTATGATTATTTTACTTTCAACCGCTTAAATGATAATCTTAATGCGGATGGTACAACAAAAGATGAGCCGACACAAAGTCAGTTTGACAGAAAACTTCGTGAAAAATTGGGTTATAATGTAAATGGTACCGACTGGATAGATATTCATTCTTATGACCCGTCCACTTATAGTTTGGATATGTTTAGCGCTGATGATTTAATAAACCTGAACGGAGGCAGTTATGTGGGTTATTATGGGTATGACCATACCGGTAAAAAGATAAAGGGCCAGACCAATATTGACGATTTTTATTCAAAGAAAGATGAAAATAACAATTATATGCGCCAGGTTGGAGCATACCAACCTATATATATAGCCGGTTACATACAGGATAAATTCGATTTTAAAGATATAAAATTTAATGTGGGTTTGCGTGTCGACCGTTTTGATGCCAACCAACAAGTATTAAAAGATAAATATTTATTGCATGAAACAAGAACGGCAAATGAAGTAGACTATACGAAGTTCCCGGAAACACGCCCTTCAAATATTGGAGATGATTATGCCGTATATGTAAATGACAAAGATAAACCTACTGCAATTTTAGGTTACCGGGATGGGGATACCTGGTACAATGCCCAGGGTAATGAAGTGGATTCAAGAGCATTAAGGAGTGGTGCCAAAGTGAATCCTTATTTAGTGGATCCCTCCGCGAAAGAAATAAATTCAAAAGTATTTAAAGATTATGTTCCCCAGATTTCTGTAATGCCGCGTATAGCATTTGCGTTCCCAATATCAGATGAAGCTAACTTTTTTGCTCATTATGATGTGCTCACACAACGTCCCCCGGGAGCCAACAGGTTAGATCCGATCCAATACCTGAAAATAGAACAAAATTCAGGGGCGTTTATAAATAATCCCGACTTAAAACCTGAAAAAACAATTGATTATGAATTAGGCTTTACACAGGTATTAAATGAAAGGAAAAATTCCGCGATCACCATATCCGCATTTTACCGCGAGCTAAGGGATATGATACAAACCTCAGTGATTAATGACGCGTATCCGATTGCTTATAAAACATGGACCAATATCGATTTCGGTACTGTGAAAGGGTTTTCTATGGCCTATGATTTAAGAAGAACGGGTGGGATACGTTTTACAGCCAATTATGTGCTCCAGTTTGCTGATGGGACAGGTTCTGATCCTTCAGACGGTGGGACTTTAGCTGCATCAGGAATGCCCAATTTAAGAGTTACGCATCCTTTGGATTATGACCAGCGCCACGTGATCAAATTTAATGTGGATTACCGTTTTGAAGAAGGAAAAGATTATAACGGGCCTGTATTGACACTTAAAAAAGGAAGTGATAAGGAAAAGACAATTAAACTATTAGAAAATGTAGGGGCCAATTTACAGTTCCAGGCCGGCTCAGGCACACCCTATACCAGGCAGACAAATATAACACAAGATGTTGCAATAGGAGTTTCCCAAACCTCAATTTTAAAA
>JBQTHQ010000050.1:0-40900 GCA_052389695.1 Bacteroidota bacterium
GAGATACAATAAGTACTGGAGCCTTAGCAATGGCAGGGTATACCTATTTATGGTCGCCGGCAATTAATTTAAGTGATCCAAATAATTCACAACCTTTTGCGTTTCCAAAACAAACAATACTTTATACCTTAACAGTAACAGATACAGCGTCCGGTTATTTATGTAAAACATCCGGTACGGACAACATACTTATAACCGTAGATGATTGTCCGCCTGAAATACCCAATGTATTTACACCAAACGGTGATGGCATTAATGATGAGTTTGTAATAAGCAATTTATCTGAAGGTAGCAGCGTAAACATTTATGACCGTTGGGGAATATTGGTATGGAGTACGTTGGTAAGGAGTCCCTCCCCTTCGGGGAGGTTAGGAGGGGTCTGGGATGGAAGAACAAATTCCGGCTTGGAATGTACAGAAGGGGTATATTATTATGTGCTTACATTAAAAAACGGAAAAGCATATAAAGGGTTTTTGGAGTTGCTGAGGTAAATGCCTCATTTTAAGCTAAATCGACCAAAAAAACACCTGTTTTCGACCGAATTTGAATTTTTTTTTTTGTTATTGTACACATAACCATATCTTTGCACCGAATAAACCTTTAACCATTTAAAAAAATGTCAGATATCACTACAAAAGTACAAGCTATTATCGTTGATAAATTAGGTGTTGACGCGAAAGAAGTAACGCCTACAGCAAGCTTTACCAATGATTTAGGAGCAGATTCATTAGACACTGTTGAGTTGATCATGGAATTTGAGAAAGAATTTAACATTGCTATTCCTGATGACCAGGCTGAAAAGATCAGCACTGTAGGCGAAGCAATTGCCTATATTCAAGCAAATACAAAATAATCCTAAACGATTTATTTAATGAAGTTAAGGCGAGTAGTAGTTACGGGTCTTGGAGCTATTACACCTATTGGTAATACGGTTACTGATTACTGGAACAATCTTATCAATGGTGTTAGCGGGGCAGCACTTATTACTCGCTTCGATGCTTCTAAGTTCAAAACCCGCTTTGCCTGCGAAGTCAAAGGCTTCAATCCTGAAGAGTACCTCGAGCGAAAAGAAGCCCGCAAAATCGATCCCTTTTCTCAATACGGTTTATGTTCGGCAATACAAGCTGTACGTGATGCCGGTTTAGATAAACCAAATGCATATGATCCCGACAGGGCAGGTGTTATTTGGGGTTCCGGTATTGGCGGACTGCAAACATTCCAGGACGAATGTTTCGGTTTTTCCAAGGGTGATGGAACCCCTCGCTTCAATCCTTTTTTTATTCCTAAAATGATCGCCGATATTTGTTCAGGACACATTTCCATTATGTTTGGAATGCGCGGCCCTAATTTTACGACTGTATCTGCATGCGCATCTTCTACAAATGCGTTAATTGATGCAGCAACATATATCAAATTAGGGAAAGCAGATGTTATTGTAACCGGCGGCTCGGAAGCAGCGGTATGTGAAGCTGGTGTAGGCGGATTTAATGCTATGCATGCACTCTCCACAAACAATGACTCCCCTGAAACAGCTTCCCGTCCCTTTGATAAAGATCGTGATGGCTTTGTATTAGGAGAAGGTGCAGGAGCTTTGATCTTAGAAGAATTAGAACATGCTTTAAAACGCGGAGCAAAAATTTATGCCGAAGTTGTTGGCGGTGGTATGACCGCCGATGCCAACCACATTACTGCTCCTCATCCGGAAGGATTAGGTGCATTGAATGTAATGCGTAATGCGTTGAAAGATGCTGAAATGACTGTTGATCAAATTGATTATGTAAATGTACACGGTACATCAACTCCCTTGGGTGATGTTGCTGAATCAAAAGCCATCATCGGGGTTTTTGGTGAACACGCGTATAAATTGAATATCAGCTCTACTAAATCAATGACCGGCCATTTGCTGGGTGCTGCAGGAGCCATTGAAGCAATTGCTTGTGTGCTGGCTGTAAAAAATGATATTATTCCTCCTACCATCAATCACTTTACTGATGATCCTGCTTTAGATAATAAGCTCAATTTCACGTTCCATAAAGCACAAAAAAGAGAAGTTCGTGCTGCATTAAGCAATACATTTGGTTTTGGCGGACACAATGCTTCCGTGATCGTAAAAAAATACAAAGCATGATGTGCTGATGTACCGATATGCTGATGTGAAGGTTTTAAAAACAAAAAATTTACATAATTCAAAATAAACATCTGCACATTTACTCGTCGGTACATCGCTACATAAATTAAATCCCTTTGCTAAGATTTACTAAACCATTAAGAGTTTATTTTTCTTCCGACAAAAATCTATATGAATCCTTGCATAACCTGCTTGGTTTCTATCCCGGCAATATCACGTTATATAAATTAGCTTTTCGTCACAGTTCAGCAGCACAGCAGATCCAAAATCAAAAAGGTATTAAAGATAGTAATGAACGTCTTGAATTTTTGGGCGATTCGGTGATCAGTACCGTGGTGGCCGATTATTTATTTAAAAAATTTCCATTCAAAGATGAAGGCTTCCTGACAAAAATGCGTTCAAAAATGGTGAGTAGGGCACAACATAATCAACTCGCAATAAAATTCGGCCTCAATAAATTCATCGAATCAAATAGTAACCGTTTCGGAACATCTCCTGCTTCTATTAATGGAGACGCTTATGAAGCGCTTATAGGTGCCATTTATTTGGATAAAGGATATAGAGCTGCCCAGGAATTTTTACATACACGTATCATTAATGTGTATATTGATATGGATGAACTGGAAACCAAGGAAGTGGATTTTAAAAGTAAATTCATTGAATGGGCCCAAAAGGAAAGAAAAGATTTTCGTTTTGATTTACTCTATGATGGTTCAACATCGCCTGATAAACAATTTGTAATGCAATTACTGGTTGAAAATGAAGTGGCAGGTACTGCCCAGCATTTTTCAAAAAAACGTGCCGAACAATTAGCAGCAGAACAGGCATGTATAGCGCTGGGCATTGGTCAATAGTCATTGGGAGATTGGTTATCGGTTATTAGTTAATAAGTTAATTAAGAAACTGGAAATTGCCTACTGCTTATTTGTTTTGTAGATTCGTATTCTTAATGAAAGTTGGTCTATTCTTCGGCTCATTCAATCCCATCCATGTAGGACACATGGTGCTGGCAAATTATATGCTCAGCTTTACCGACCTGGACCGTGTCTGGTTTATTGTATCTCCGCATAATCCTTTAAAGAATAAAAGTTCATTATTGGATGAAAAACAACGATTATACTTGGTAAATCTTGCTATTGGCGACAATAATAAATTAAAGGCAAGCAATATTGAGTTTAAACTTCCTCAGCCATCCTATACCATTAATACGCTTGCCCATCTGAAAGAAAAATATCCTCAAAATGAGTTTGCTCTTATTTTGGGAGCTGATAATCTGCAAAGCTTTCATAAGTGGAAAAATTATGAGGAGATATTAAAATACCATCAGTTGTATGTGTATCCTCGAGTTCAAGCTACCGCTGAAAAAACGAAGGTGGAATTAAATGCTGAAAAAATAAAATTGGTAAATGCCCCTGTAATAGAGGTTTCTTCTACATTTATTCGCCAGTCGATCAAAGAAAAAAAAGATGTTCGTTATTTTATGCCGGAATCGGTATGGGAATATGTACAGGAAATGCACTTTTATAAAAAATAAGGTACAGATTACAAATCTATACGAATTTACGAATCTGTGTTTGTTATTTCTTATGTCGTTTTGTAGCTGTTTAGCCGTTCAACTTAGCTTTGAGTTTGTTATAAATTCCTAAGATTCTTTTTTGTTCTTCTTTTATATAGTCTTCAGCAAATGGAGCCCCGCAGTCTTGACTATGGATTTTATGCAAAAGTCTCGAGTTTTTAAAATAGTTTTTATCCGTGATAAGTTCGTCGTAATTACTTTCAGTCAAAATTGATTTTAAAATAGCGAGTGACAATTGCCCATTGATTAAATAGAATTCTGAAATTTCTTTTGCGTTGGGATAGCGAGCAATTATCTTTTGAAGTGATCTGTCAATATAATAGTATTCGGCAACTCCATTTTCAGGAGCCATAACTAATTTTCTTTTGTCAACTGAGGTCCATTCGCTGATGGAGTTTAATTTCTTGTAATTAGCTCGAATAGGTTTTAATTCTTCTGTCAGGTAGCCGTTTATTGGTAAGTCTTCTTCATTTTTGGATACAGTCAATACGGTACTGTCCTTGTTTAGAAATTCATTTTCGGTGTTGGTCGCTATTGTGTCCGGAAGGGCTACTTTTTGAATCGAGTCAACAGAGTTGTTTTTCGATATACTTTCTTTTTTGTTTGAGGAACAGCTAACAAGCGTCTGAAGAATAAAAAATAAAAATATATATTCGATTGTTTTCATTGGAGCTGTCATTCCAAACTTGCACATAATTATCGATTTGTAAATTCGTACAGATTCGTATTTGTAACTATTTCTTTTTTTCCTCAAGCAACGTATTTACCTTCTTCAGTAACTCATATTTCTCTTTCAGGTCCATTAATTGATTATTCAAAGTGTCATTCTCTGAGAAAGGATAAGCCTTTGATTTTTTGGTTGATAGCTCTGTATGAGGCGGAAGTTTGGAATTATTGTAATGGCTGAAAAAATCATAATTGAGCGCTTTGCAAAATTTTTGAAGTAAACTGCAATCAATAGACTCTCTTTTGAATATCCCATAAACATTTTGTTTGGAAGTGCTGATGAGCTTTGCCAGTTCTGTTGGCCCCATCCTCAGTTCTTTCGCCCTTTCTTTTATTTTTTCTCCTATGTGCAGTTTCATAATATACAAAATTGATATATGAATAGGCAATTATTTGTTTATTAGTTAAAATAATTGTGTACTTTTGTTCAAAAATAAATTTACAAATGGGAAATTTTAAATTTATTTTTTTGTAAAAACTAGGCTCCTAAAGCTAAATGAGGAGATCTTAAATGCTGGAACTATTCTGCGCAGGTAGTTGCATCATTCAGACCAAAAAAGAGGAAACGTCTTTAAACTGATCCGTATTAATAATTTTAAAAAAAATAAAAATGGAAAACAAAACGAAAACAAAATTGATTTTGCTTGCTTCAATGTCAATTGCATTTGCAAGTTGTAAAAAAGATGAAACTCAGTTGGTTCAGCCTCAAACACGAAGTGTTTCAATGGAAAAGCAGGTTACTGATCTGATTCAAAAAGCCGATAAAAATTTGTATGATGAGATGTATAATCAGCAAGGGAATAACAGAGCCGGTACCATAAAAGTAGAGATAACTCCTGGTGTATTTATGATTCCAAAAGATGCAAACGGCAACCCAGACTATGACTCAGGCACTTGTGCCGGCCATCAAAGTATATGTCATATAACAATAACATCAGCGGCTTCAGCAGATAGTTCTATTTCTGGTGAGATTAGTGTAATGGCCAATAATGTAACAACAACTTATCCAAATGAAGCCAATGCCCGCCTGATACTTAATACTGAAAGCCCCATTGTTCAAAATATTAGTGAATTGAGTACGTCTTTAGATGAGAAAGGCAATGTTCACATACAATTTAAAAAAAGATAAAAGCACGGTGAATTTTAAAACTCTATTATTATTCACAGGTGTTATTTTTATTACCGCATGCGGGAATAAAAATAACACCTGTAATTTTCAAAATATTGATTCTGTAAAAATAGACGAGTCAATAGTAGTACTGACAACTTTTCCAAAACAGATAGAGGGAATTAACGATTCTATTGTTGCTGTTATTAACTCCTATGAACATTTATCGTGTTATAACATATTCTCAGGTAAAAACATCAAAAATTTTGCTGTAAACTATATAAATTTTGATTCATTAATCCGGAATACTTACCAAAAAAAGTATGAAGGGAAACGAACATATACCTACGATAAAGCATCTAATACCGGACTTAAAGGTTTAGGAGGGGAGAAAATAGGGTTGTTTCAATACATCGACAACGTATTTTATATTTATGTTAGTACTCTCGCAAAAGTAAATTACATAAATGATAGTGTTGAGCTGTTAAAAGTATATAACAATGAAAAAATAAAACAATTGCGAAAAACGAATAAAGAATTAATTATTACAATTAACGATTATGTGCAATTTATGTTTGTTACGGATGATGCATTTAATATAAAAAAAATTATTCCTTTGTATGATGCCCCTGCACTAAAAAAAAGCAACTACTATGCTTTATATGAACGCGCGTTTTATTTAAGTGGGAACAATCTGTATACTTTTCTAATGAAAAATGATGAAGCTTATGAAACAATGCGTTCAAAGAAGGATATAAACTCTTATTACGCAGGAGTGATTGATCTGGAAGATGAAACAAAATCCAGACTACTTTTAAATAATAATAATATTGATTATTCACACTTTTCATTTAATGATTATCTGGGAAGCCCTGTTAAATTCTATAATAAAGAAAAAACACTGCTTTTTTTTAATGGTAAAGAAATCTGCGAAGTAAACACTGGCAAAAAAATATTTTCCGGCAAAAATTTAAAAGCCAATGAGTGGATGAGTAGCTTTTATATGAATGATAATAAAATAGTAATGGTGAATTATAACCAGGATAGAAAAAAACATCCAACTGAGTTTGAGGAGCATTATGCCATTGACAGCATAAATACAGCCAGGATAAAAGTATTCGATACAAAAACTGCACAATGGATATCAGAAAAATCACTGCCGGTGTTTCATCTCCCCTTTTTGATCACAAAAAATAAAATAATTTTCCTGGATAAGGATAAACAGAATTATTACTTCAAATATATTAAATACAATGAGGAAGATTAGCGCTGTCATAATTGTTTCGTTTATTGTTTTGGTCATAAGCTGTAGTGGTGATTTATCCTGTAAAAAAGCTTCATATATATATTCTGCAATGGATAGCCTGAAAATTGATAAATCGAAAAATATTCTCATATACACAATAAATCCCAATGATTGTATGAACTGTTTAATAGGTTTTGTTTCTTTAAATAATAGTTTATCCATGTATACAAATCCAAAAGTTTATGTTATTGCAGTAGAAAGGGAAATTGAAAAAAACGAATTGATCAAATCGACAAAAAATATTGATTTAAAAGATTCTGTAAATAGAAGTATTATTTGGGATAAAAATGTATTTATGGGGATCAATGAGTCAGCATCCTTTAAAAAAGAAATTTCACTCTCTTCACTTACCATTTATAATTATCAAAAGGATTCAATAATGTATAGCAAGCCAATAAAAGAAATTACCGGACTTAATGAGTTCGCATTTTATTTAGAGAAAAATAACCAACAGTAAAAAGAAAAAAGAGAATTTCACAATGAAGAAAAAGAGGACACTTAAAAGAGGAAAGAAGAGGAAAAAATCTGTTCATTACGTAAATAATAATTTGCAAAATACCTTGCATTACAGGCTTGCAAAAATTGCATATGAAAATCCGGAAATGCGGTTGGATATGTTATTGTTTTGATTAAAAAACCTGGGAGGCAACTCTTCGTGTAACTTCTGATGTGCCCATTGTATAATAATGAAGGCAGGGTACATTTTCTTTGACCAATTCTTTTGATTGGGCAATGCACCATTCGATCCCTGCTTCTTTTACTTCGGCATCGGTCTTGCATTTTTCAATTTCCTCCAGCAGATCATGAGGCACATCAATTTTAAATATCTTGGGTAAAAGTGTAGCCTGTTTTTTGGTAGTTAAAATTTTTAACCCGGGAATGATCGGCACATTGATATTCATCTCTTTGCACATTTTTACAAATTCAAAATATCTGGAATTATCAAAGAACATTTGCGTAACAATGTATTCAGCGCCCGCATCCACTTTTGCTTTCAGATATTTCATATCCGAGATCATGTTCGGCGCTTCAAAATGCTTTTCAGGATATCCGGCAACACCGATGCAAAAATTGGTAGGTGCAACATCAGCCAGATCGTGTTCCATATATTTTCCTTTATTCATATCACCAACCTGCTTAACCAGATCAATGGCATAAGGGTGTCCGGTAGGTTCCGGTACAAATTCAGGTTCGCTTTTTATCGAATCGCCACGCAGAGCAAGCACATTATCAATACCTAAAAAATGAAGATCGATCAAAGCGTTTTCAGTTTCTTCTTTAGTGAAACCTCCGCAAATAATATGAGGTACGGTATCCACGTGGTATTTATTGATAATGGCAGCACAAATACCAACTGTTCCCGGACGTTTCCGGATGCTTACTTTTTCCAAATAACCACCTTCGCGTTTTTTATAGAGATATTCCTCACGATGGTAGGTCACATCAACAAATGATGGCTTAAACTCCATCAATGGGTCGATCCCATCAAAAATGGACTGTATGCTTTTACCTTTCAAAGGAGGCAGGATCTCAATGGAAAATAGCGTTGATTTTGCCTGTTTAAGATGATCAATGACTTTCATAAATTATAAAAATGTATTTTAAATACGGCTGCAAAGTAACGGTATGTGCCAGTAAAAAACAAATTAATATAGCTATCAATCGTAAACGTGCGTTATTCACGGATTATTGTTAAATTCGCAATCCTTTAAGGTGTAGTTATCAGTTAATGGTTAAATAGTTATTAGGAATTGTTATAAATTCAAAAATAGCCGATGACCCAATAACCGATAACCAATAACTATTAACAGAATATGGAGAATATTAGGAATTTTTGCATTATTGCCCACATTGACCACGGAAAAAGTACACTTGCCGACCGTTTGCTGGAATATACCAATACCATCAGTAAACGCGATATGCAGGCGCAGGTACTGGATGATATGGACCTGGAGAAAGAACGCGGCATTACCATTAAGAGCCATGCGATCCAGATGGATTATGAACTGAACGGCAAAAAATATGTTCTCAATTTAATTGATACTCCCGGCCATGTTGATTTTTCCTATGAAGTATCACGTTCCATTGCTGCCTGTGAAGGCGCTTTATTGATCGTTGATGCTGCACAGGGGATACAAGCTCAAACAATATCCAATTTATACCTTGCTTTAGGAAATGATCTGGAGATCATTCCCGTTTTAAATAAAATAGATCTACCAAGTGCTGAACCGGAGCTGGTTAAAGACCAAATTGTAGATCTATTGGGTTGTAAACGTGAAGAGATCATGTCTGCATCCGGAAAAACCGGAACAGGAGTTTATGATATTTTAGCTGCTATAGTAGAACGTATTCCTGCACCAAAAGGTGATCCCAAAGCGCCATTACAAGCCTTGATATTTGATTCGGTATACAATTCTTTCAGAGGGATCATCGCTTATTATAAAATTATAAACGGGACTATAAAAAAAGGCGATAAGGTAAAATTTGTAGCTACCGAAAAAGAATACAATGCCGATGAAATAGGCGTATTGCGTTTAAAGCAGGAGCCTCGAAATACTGTAAATACAGGTGATGTAGGATATATCATTTCGGGGATCAAAGATGCACGTGAGGTAAAAGTGGGAGATACTATTACCACGGTGGTTGACCCTTGCGAAAGTGGTATACAAGGTTTCGAAGATGTAAAACCAATGGTATTTGCAGGTATCTATCCTGTAGATACAGAAGATTTTGAAGAGCTTCGTTATTCTATGGAGAAACTGCAATTGAATGACGCTTCTTTAACCTGGGAACCGGAGTCATCTGCAGCATTGGGTTTTGGCTTCCGTTGCGGATTTCTGGGAATGTTGCACATGGAAATTATCCAGGAGCGTTTGGAACGTGAATTTGGAATGACCGTAATTACTACAGTTCCTAACGTATCTTATCATGCATATACTGCAAAAGGCGAAAAACTGATCGTGAACAATCCTTCCGATCTTCCTGATCCGAGCAGATTGGATAGAGTAGAAGAGCCCTATATCAAAGCACAGGTGATCACCAAATCGGAGTTTGTAGGCAACATTATGAAACTGTGTATTGATAAACGCGGTATTTTAACCAATCAGGTGTATCTGACCACCGACCGCGTAGAGTTAATGTTTGATATGCCTTTAGGGGAGATTGTATTTGATTTTTATGATCGTTTAAAAACGATCTCTAAAGGTTATGCATCATTTGATTATCAGCCATTGGATTATCGTGCGAGTGATCTGGTGAAGCTGGATATCTTATTAAATGCAGAGCCCGTAGACGCTTTGTCATCACTTATTCACCGTGATAATGCCTATGAATTCGGCAGAAAGATGTGTGAAAAATTAAAAGAATTAATTCCCCGCCAGCAATTTGAGATTCCTATACAGGCTGCAATTGGCGCTAAGATCATAGCCCGCGAAACGATCAAGGCCATGCGTAAGGATGTTACCGCAAAATGTTATGGCGGTGATATTTCCCGTAAACGTAAACTTCTTGAAAAACAAAAAGAAGGAAAGAAACGTATGCGCTCAGTAGGTAGTGTTGAGATCCCGCAAAGTGCTTTTATGGCGGTGTTGAAGTTGAACGATTAGTACGGATATCGAATCAAAACGAATTTACAAATCTGTGTGTTTTTGTGTGTTGTCAGTTCGAGCGCCCGTCCAAACTGATTCATCCGGGCGGGGAGTCGAGAACGTGTGTATGCAAAAGCCAACTTAATCTATTCTTTCACAATTTTCTTCACAACAAAATTTCCTTTTGAATCACTTATTCTCACAAAATAAATTCCTCCATCATAACCTGAAAGGTCAATCGTTGATTCGGAAAACATTATGGCATTTTTGTTAAATATGCACTGCCCCATACTGTTCTGTATCTCTATATTAAAGCTATCGTTACAATTGATTGTTAGACTTATTTCATCTTTTGTAGGATTAGGACTTATGGAAATTTCAAGTTTTTGTTGAGAGATATCTGTAAAACCAATGCTTATGGTTAAAGGACATTGAAATCCATAATTTGGATACAACCGTACACTATTTACAGAGAAACAGTGTAAATCGTTGCTGCCATACTCAAAACCTCCTCTATAATAGAATTTTCTTAACCCGGCATCAGAACCCACTCCTTCAATAAATTTTGCCGGTTGCATAGCTTGGTTAGTGCTTGATAAAACATATGTTTTATGATAATTGTTCCCTACTAGAGTAGAATCAATACCCGAAACAAAAACAACGTCATTCATCGAAGGAATATTTTTCACAATAGTATCACCAATAACAAGATTAAAATCATACAAAATGCTTTCAATTGCATTGGTATCTATGTAGTAAACCTTTTTGTTAAAAATGTCTTGCCGGATTCCTCCATTATATTTTAACGGAGAGAAGAAAAAGGGATTATAATAGTTATAGCTGGTGTATAATTTTTTATATGAAATCGTATTAATCAAAGTGTCACCTAAGAGTTCTGTTTTTACCCATGTGTCATCTCCCCAACTTGGAGCATGGGCTGATAACCATACTACACTATCATTAGGAAAAGGATGGTAGACATTTGTTTGTGCTCCCGCTTGATTCAACTGCCATAAGCAAATAATAAAAAGTAAAAAATTCTTCATGGTTATTAATTTACATCTAAAATAAACAATTAAAAACAAAAATGCTATACATACTTATCTAACGGTAGTTTTATTTATTTAACGGTAAATGAAGCTAGTTCTCGCAATATCCACTTCAATATCCAGGGGGATATTATTTTCAAGGAAATCATAAAAATGATTCGCAAAATAAGGAGCCAGCATTACTCCCTTGGTTCCCATGCCATTAAATACACCAAGAGCGGGATGCTTCGGATGTAGGCCCATCAAAGGTCTTCGGTCAATGACAGTGGGCCGTATTCCGGCCTGGTGATCAATAACTTCAAATGGTACTTTCAGTACTTTCTGTAATTTATCAATGAGTTCTGCTTTTCCTTTTTCGGTAGGTTGTTCCGTAAGATCATTCCATTCATAAGTAGCTCCCACTTTATATGTATGATTCCCGAGAGGTAAAATGAAAATGCCTTTGTTGATGACTTTTTTCCATCCCCCTGCCCCCTCCCGATAGCTATCGGGATGAAGAAGGGGGACACGTACGGTGAGGATCTCACCTTTGGTTAATTTGAACGGTAACCAATTAAAGTAAGGATTGTCAATACTCTTATACCCTTCGCAAAAAATAATTTTATCGGCTGTAAGATCTTTGTAACTAACAGATTTTTCAGAAATGATCAATTGATCGCATTCAAATTTTTCTTCCAGTAAGTAATTATTTTTTTTGAAATAGTTTCGGAATGATCCAAGAAATAAAGAGGTATCCAAATTGCCTGCTTTTATTATTTCGCATGCACCAAGAGGATTATGGATCTCATTAGTTAAAAAATCTGTCAGTATTTCTTTCCCTAAATATTTCCCAACATCTTCGTTTATCTTTTTCAGCCACAGTACTTTTTCCTGCTCTTCCGCAAAAGGTTTTACGATCTGTTGAGCAAAATAGAATTTAGTATTTAGTAATTGTTCTGCTTCGGTATAAAATACATCCATGAAAGGGATGAGCTCATCTGCCATCCAGCTTTTTACCAGGCGTTTAAAAACAACAGGATTATACAATCCGGCGGCAATGCGTGAAGCTTTGGATAAGCGTTGGTCATCAATTACCACAACAGATTTTCCATGTTTTAAAAGCGTTTGTGCAAGTACAGTTCCTGCAATACCTTGTCCTACTACTATGTAATTAACCTTTTTCATAGACCTCACCCTCAACCCCTCTTCTTGAAAAGGAGAGGGGAGAAAGTAGGGTAAAATTACTGCTAAATCTTTGATTAAAAATTTTTATATTGCAGCTCACCCTGGCCCCTCCTAAAGGGGAGGGAATAAAGAATGAATAAAGACAAACTTATTATAGGCAGAAGAGAGCTCATCAGTTTTCCTGAATTAGGATTACATGAGATCACCGCAAAAGTGGATACCGGTGCATATACTACTGCATTACATTGCCATGATATCAGGGAAGAAAATGGAGTATTGCATTTTAAATTATTGGATCCTACTCATCCTGAATACACCAAACAGGATCATAAATTCACTGAATATTTTCAGAAGGAGATCAAAAATTCATTTGGTGAAACAGAGAAACGATACATGATAAAAACGGTCATTAAAATTGGACGTAAACGTATAAAATCAGTAATTTCGCTTACAGACAGGGGTACCATGCGTTATCCTGTTTTGATCGGGAGAAAATTATTAAAGAACCGATTTGTCGTGGATGTCTCTCTTTTAAATAATATTCAGCTGACAGTAAAAAGAAAAAATTGAACAAATGAAGATAGCTATCCTTTCTCGTGGTCCGAAACTGTATTCTACCCGCAGATTAGTTGAAGCCGCTGAACAGCGCGGACATGAAGTAGTTGTACTTGATCACTTAAAATGTGTGTTGATCATCGAAAAGGGGAATCCTCATATTTATTATGGAGGAAAAGAGGTTTTGGGAATTGATGCAATTATCCCGCGGATTGGGACATCCGTGACATTTTACGGAGCTGCGGTTGTACGTCAGTTTGAACAAATGAAGGTATTTTCTTCTGTGGAATCACAGGCGCTGGTTCGTTCACGGGATAAATTACGCAGCTTACAACTATTGGCAAAAGCAGGGATTGGAATGCCAAAAACAGCATTTGCGTCCGTACCAAAAAACATTGATAATGTAATAGAACAAGTAGGTGGTGCTCCTGTTGTGATAAAACTTTTAGAAGGTACACAGGGCATCGGTGTTATTTTAGCTGAAACGCATAAGTCTGCCAAATCGGTGATTGAATCTTTTCTTGCACTGGATGCAAATATTTTGGTGCAGGAGTTTGTGAAAGAAGCGGGAGGGGCTGATATTCGCGCTTTTATTGTGGATGGAAAAATTGTAGGTGCTATGAAACGCCAGGGACTACCCGGTGAATTCAGAAGTAATTTACATAGAGGGGGAAGTGCTCAAGTAATAGAATTGACAAAAGAAGAAAGAGAAACTGCGATCAAATCGGCAAAAAAACTGGGACTTGCTATTGCAGGCGTGGATATGTTACAATCATCACGCGGTCCATTGGTAATGGAAGTAAATTCATCTCCCGGCCTGGAAGGGATTGAAGGGGCAACAGGAGTAGACATTGCAGGAAAGATAATTGAGTATGTGGAACGAAATGAGTTTAATCATGAAGGATAAAAATCGGAATGCGGAAGTTCGAATGCGGAATTTTTGAATAATATATAAATGAGCTCGCATAAAAAAAACATACACATCAATGGCGTGGATATTAAACCAGGGCATCACGCACAAGTGAGTTTAAACTGGTATCAATTACCTACAAAAACAGTTATCGAAATTCCTGTTTATATATTTCGATCTACTAAGCCCGGCCCTACTTTGTTGTTGCTTGCAGGCATGCATGGGGATGAGATCAATGGCATTGAAATAGTTAGGAGGCTGATTACACGGGAGGATGTAAAAAATCCACTTTGTGGAAGTATCATTGCTATCCCTGTTATCAATACCATTTCTTTTTTGTCGGGTTCACGTGATCTGCCCGATGGAAGAGATCTGAACCGTTGTTTTCCCGGAACTAAAAATGGGTCATTAGGTGGCAGAATCGCCTACGACCTGATGAATGAAATAATTCCGCAAATAGATTTTGGCGTTGACTTTCATACCGGAGGGGCAAAAATCAATAATTACCCTCAATTACGTTGTGTATTCAATAGTAAAACCAATCTTGAATTAGCGAAACAATTTTCACCAACACTTATTTTAAATTCTCCTTTCAGGGATAATACATTACGCAAAGAAGCAGCAAAGTATAAAAAATCTATTTTGGTTTTTGAAGGCGGTGAATCCTCTCGTTTTGATTATATTTCCATCAATGCTGGTATCAATGGATGCCTGCGTTTAATGAAAGCGCAGAAAATGATACGCACGGAAGTGCCGAATAATCCGGCTGTTTTTTTAGGTAAAACAACCTGGGTGCGTGCAAGATCATCCGGCATATTTCATACTTCAAAAGTAAATGGCGCACATATTCTTAAAGGGGATATTATTGGAATGATCTGTGACCCGTATGGAGAACATGAAGAAAAATTAATTGCTTCACATGATGGATATATTGTTGGAATCAATAATCAACCTGTAGTTAACCAAGGAGATGCATTAATGCATATCGGGATAGAGAAATGATAAGGTTGCCCGCTGTGATTAATTTTTTATTATTTTTTTGGTACAAAGCTGTCCATCTATATTTATTTTTAAAATATACATTCCTTCTGCTATATCTTTTATATCAATAGGGATCGTATTAGTAGATAAATTAATTTTTTCTTCTCGAATTAATTTTCCCGCTAGGTCAATCAAATTATAAGAAATAGTTGTTGGCCTGTTGCTTTGATTGCAAAGATAAATTGTTTCATGCGATGGATTGGGATATAGTATTATGTGATTGGTTGTTTGAGTTTTATCATTCACTCCCAGGACTAATGAACCATCAAGGATAAATAACCCATTAGACATATCGGACGCAATAATATGGCCAGATGGCAAAAAAGGGTAAACGCCCCAGCATCCTTGGTAGCCTTGATAATCTATATTTTGAGGATAAGTGTCATAATAAGCAATTTGTTGAGGATTTGCCGGGTCACTTATATCAAATATTTGTACGCCATCGTGGTAATAGGATATTACAGCCCTGTCGCCAACAATAAATGGATTATGAGGAATGCTTCCCGTTAAGCCATTTGCCGGGCTAATATTTAATAAATTGGATCGAAATAAGGAAATAAATGAAGCATTTGATAGATCGGAAATGTCATAAATCTTTAATCCACGTCCCTGACCTTCGTCTGCCCAAACAAGATGCTTACTGTCATTGGTGAGCCAGCTACTATGATTATAATATTGTTCAGGATAACTTGTAATACTCATTAAAGATTGAGGTGATGCAGCATTGGTATAGTCATATGCAAAAAGTCCACTGCCACATGAACAATAAGCCGTGTCATTACGAACATATACATCATGAGTATAACTACATGACCCTGTGAGGGTACTTATAAATGTTGGATTTTTAGGGTTGGAAAGTGATAAAACATCCATTGAATGAAATTCATAGAATGGGAAGAATATACTATTTGATGCCATAAAAAGTTTATCTCCTTCAATAAAAATATTATGACATTTTGTAGACAAGACATCACTATCATATACCGTAACTACTGAATCGGGTAAATATTGCAGATCAAAAATTTGTAAAGAAGAGGCTCCTTCATCACATACAGCATAGCAATAATGCTGATACGTTTTATAATCACGATGTACTATGCCGGTGCCATATGCTTTTCCTTTTTTAAAACCTACAAGTACAGGAACAGTGGGATTAGTTATGTCAAAAAAATGACTTCCCATGGTAGATCCAATGATGGCGTATTCGCGTCCGGCTGAATCTACATAGCCCCAACAATCACTATAAGAAGATCCGTGATTAGTTACAGGAAGTGTATTATCATCCCAGTTTGACAATAAAGGCAGGTTGAGTTGTTGTTGTGCATTTATGGTAATAGCAACAAATAAAAAGTATGGAACAGTCCAAATTATAATAATTTTTTTCACGAAAGAGGAATTGAAATTACTAGGGATGCAATGCAAATGTACTAAAATATATTCCTATTCTGAAGTTCTGATTTGGAAGCAAAAAAATTCCGAAAATAATTCTTCGTTTGATTTATACCCCGGTTACACAATTTTCGAATTACACTTCTGACTTTCAATTTACTTTAATCACACCCAGCTCTTTTCCTACTTTTTCAAAAGCAGCAATGGCTTTATCCAGGTGTTTTTTTTCATGTGCTGCCGAAAGCTGAACACGGATACGTGCTTGTCCCTTTGGAACAACAGGGTAGAAGAATCCGATCACATAAATACCTTCCTCTAATAATTTTGCAGCAAATTGTTGCGCGAGTTTTGCATCATACAGCATTACCGGAACAATGGCAGAATCTCCATCTTTAATTTCCAGCCCTATTTTTTTAATTTCTTTTTTAAAGTAACTGACATTCCACTCCAATTTATCACGTAAAGTGGTTGCTTCACTTAACATATCCAGTACAGCTATTGAAGCGCCTACAATAGCCGGAGCCAATGAATTACTAAATAAATACGGACGTGAGCGTTGGCGCAATAGTTCAATTATTTCTTTTTTCCCTGTAGTAAATCCACCCATGGCACCACCTAAAGCTTTTCCTAAAGTCCCTGTAATAATATCTATGCGGTGCATTACATTTTTTAATTCTACTGTCCCTCGTCCTGTTTTCCCAATAAAGCCTGAAGCATGGCTTTCATCCACCATTACCATTGCATTGTATTTATCTGCCAGGTCGCATATTTTATCTAAAGGAGCAACAAAGCCATCCATGGAAAATACACCATCGGTAACAATTAATCTGAACCGTTGTGATTGCGCTTTTTTCAACTGTTCCTCCAGGTCATTCATATCGCAATTTTTGTAACGGTAACGTTGCGCTTTGCATAATCGTACCCCATCAATAATTGAAGCATGATTCAGTTCATCTGAAATAATAGCATCCTCTTCTCCAAGCAATGGTTCAAATATTCCACCATTCGCATCAAAACAGGCGGCATATAATATGGTGTCTTCCTGTCCTAAAAATCTTGCGATTTTTTCTTCCAGTTCTTTATGAATATCCTGTGTTCCACATATAAATCGTACACTGCTCATTCCATAACCGTGTTTATCCAATGTTTTATGGGCAGCTTCAATAACTTTTGGGTGAGATGATAAACCAAGATAATTATTAGCGCAAAAAATAATTACGTCTTTGCCGTTCACTTTTACTATTGCTCCTTGTTCACTTGTAATAACGCGTTCGCGTTTGAACAAACCTGATTCTTCGATATTTTTTAATTCTGTTTGGAGATGATTTTTAAAACTTCCGTACATGATTGTTGATTTAAGTTGTTGAATTATAAGAACAAATGTAAAAAAAATAGTCCCGCTTTTAGAGCGGGACTATTTTAATTTTAATGAATGCAAAGCTTATTCCAATACAGTCATTTTTTTAGTAACATTTTGGTCACCAACATTCAATGTGTAGAAATATACACCTTGAGGAAGGTTTTGTGAACTAAGTTCGATGCTGTGAACACCGGCAGTTTTTTTACCTTGGTTAAGTGAAATAATTTTTTTACCTGCGATATCAAAAATATCAAGGCTTATGCTTTCCCTGGTAGGTATTTCATAACTGATAACAGTGTTGCCGTTGAATGGATTTGGTTGGTTTTGGCCAAGTTTAATTCCATTTAATATAGTAGCTTCCTGGATACTATCTGGGCAGCAAGTAACTTTGTAGCTAATAACATGTTGCTCCAAAGCATACGGCTGTGTAAAGCCAACCGATGGAAGGTATTTATTAGTCGAAGCTCCCGTCAAACTGTATCTTTCCTGGGTCCTGATCAGGGTGGACATATTCCAGTCAACAGTAGCAGTTGTTGGTGTTGGGCCCCAATAGCTAGGATAAGTATTGGTTCCATTTTCTTCCCAGGAGTTGAAATTGAATTGATTGATTACTTTTCCACCTATAGTATCAGTTGTTGTATATGCAACCCCCGGTTTAAAAGTAAAGGTTGAAATCGCTTGTCTGGTACTTCCAGTTGTAGAATTTATAAAAAGTCCTCCCGGAATTTCGAAATCCAGATCTCCCCAAAGCCAGTCTGCAGTATCTAAAATGGTTAAAGGAATTTTAATGGTTTTTCCTCCAACAATAGGTGCAAGGGTTGTTAAACTAGATGCCGGCATTCCTGTTGTGTTATTAAAGAACTGTTGTTTATAATATAAAGGATCAGTAGCTGTAGCGCCACCGGGAAAATTAGTGCTGGCATAAGGGGCAGCATAATTATAAGTATTTACGTTATTTACATTCGGGTATACAATAACTATTAATGTATCCACAACAGCAGGATTTGGATTGGTGCGAAGGTACAAATGTCTTATTGACATAGAGTCAACAAAATATTGCGTGTTCTTAGTCCAGGCATGTCCTGGCGCATATCCACTTGCATCCCAAATGAAAGAACTTACATCCAAAATGTTTCCGATGGAATGTATCCATGGTCTGGCATAAGCACCAAATTGAGCAAAAGGTATAGAATCATGGAAAAGGTAATTTCTGTTACTAACTGAAACACCACCATTCATCATATCAGCAGCTTCAGCGTAACATAACCAGCGGCTTTCCGCCCTGTTTGCATCACCCTGATGTTTAGAATAAGTTTTTGCTTTGGTGTTAGTTAGCCCGGGCCCTCCTACTTGTATGGGGGGAGCTGCCTGAGAAAACATGCTTGCAGAAATTCCGGAAGCAAGTAAAAGAGTAAAGATTTTTTTCATGTTATTATTTTTATGAATTGAAAGGTAATACAAATATTTATAATCGTAAATATCTTTATCCATTCTTGGGCTTTGAACCAAATTGCTGTAAAAAAAATAGTCCCGCTTTTAGAGCGGGACTATTTTTTTTTTAATGAATACAAAGCTTATTCCAATACAGTCATTTTTTTAGTAACATTTTGGTCACCAACATTCAATGTGTAGAAATATACACCTTGAGGAAGGTTTTGGGAACTAAGTTCGATGCTGTGAACACCGGCAGTTTTTTTACCTTGGTTAAGTGAAACAATTTTTTTACCTGCAATATCAAAAATATCAAGGCTTACGTTTTCACTGGTAGCTATTTCATAGCTGATAACAGTGTTGCCATTGAATGGATTTGGTTGGTTTTGACCAAGCTTAACTCCATTTATTTGTGTATCTTCATTGATACCAACTGAAGTAGAAGTTACCTTGTAAGAAATAACATGTTGCTCCAAAGCAAATGGCTGTGTAAAGCCAACCGATGGAAGGTATTTGTTAGTCGAAGCTCCCGCCAAACTGTATCTTTCCTGGGTTCTGATCAGGGTAGACATATTCCAGTCAACAGTAGCTGATGTTGGTGTTGGCCCCCAGTAGCTAGGATAAGTATTGGTTCCATTTTCTTCATATGAGTTAAAATTGAATTGGTTAATTTTTTGGCCACCTATAGTATCATTTAGTGTATATGCAACCCCCGGTTTAAAAGTAAAGGTTGAGATCGCTTGTCTGGCAGCTGCGGTGGTAGACGTTATAGAAAGTCCTCCCGGAATTTCGAAATCCAGATCTCCCCAAAACCAGTCTGCAGTATCTAAAATGGTTAAAGGAATTTTAATGGTTTTTCCTCCAACAATAGGTGCAAGGGTTGTTAAATTAGAAGCGGGCATTCCTGTTGTGTTATTAAAGAACTGTTGTTTGTAAAATAAAGGATCAGTAGCTGTAGCACCACCGGGAAAATTAGTGCTGGCATACGGAGCAGCATAGCTATAAGTACCCACATTATTTGTATTCGGGTATACAATAACTATCAATGTGTCAACAACAGTAGGATCTGGGTTGGTGCGAAGGTACAAATGTCTTATTGACATAGAGTCAACAACATATTGCGTGCCTTTAGTCCACATATGTCCTGGCGCATATCCACTTGCATCCCAAATGAAAGAACTTACATCCAAAATGTTTCCGATGGAATTTACCCATGGTCTGTCATAAGTGCCCCCTGAAAATTCAGCAAAAGGTATAGAATCATAGAAAAGGTAATTTCTGTTACTAACTGAAATACCACCATTCATCATGTCAGCAGCTTCAGCGTAACATAACCAGCGGCTTTCTATAGCTCTGCTGTTTGCATTAAGGTGATGTTTAGAATAAGTTTTTGCTTTGGTGTTAGTTAACCCCGGCCCTGTTTCTTGTATAGGGGGAGCTACCTGAGAAAACATGCTTGCAGAAATTCCGGAAGCAAGTAAAAGAGTAAAGATTTTTTTCATGTTATTATTTTTTTTTAATTGTTTTTGAGAATTGAACAGTAAAAGTAATAAAAATGTAATTAATCACAAAATAATTTTAACTATTTTTCTTCTTTAAACCATCCGCTATACATTATATAGTTATTAGCGATACGGTTTATTTCTCCATGAATTAACTCCGGGTTAATATCCTTTACCTTTTTTGCAGGTATTCCCGCATAAATCACGCCAGATTCAACTTTTGTATTTTCAAGCACTACTGCTCCGGCTGCAATAATAGTATTACTTCCTATCTCACAATTATCCATTACAATGGCTCCCATCCCTATTAATACATTATCATGTACGGTACAGCCGTGTACCAGGGCATTGTGCCCTATTGAAACATTATTTCCTATAATGGTCTTTGTCCCTGCCTGTCCGGCAGGCAGGTTTTCATAAGTACAATGGATCACCGCTCCGTCCTGTACATTTACTTTATTGCCCATGCGTATGGAATTAACATCCCCACGCACTACCGCATTGAACCAAATACCGCATTGGTCGCCCATAATGACATCTCCAACAATAGTAGCATTTTCGGCTAAAAAACAATCAGCTCCAAATTTAGGATGTACACCTTTTACCGGTTTTATTAATGCCATGAATATAGTTGATCAGTTAATTGGTTAATTAGTTCAGTACAAGCTTTTAGAATAGAAGGCAACAAAACTACAAATTAATTAAAAGCGATTAACGGAAAGTACAAAGAATGAAAATTTAAAAATGTTACCTTTGCTACCCAAATCATAATTCAATATGAAAGATTCAAAAAATTTCGGTTTTGGCACTAAAGCAATACATGCCGGTCAGGAGCCCGACCCCTCAACAGGAGCGATCATGACTCCTATTTATCAAACATCAACTTATACACAGGAATCGCCGGGTAAGCATAAAGGATATGCCTATGCACGTGGTAAAAATCCTACGCGTGTTGCATTGGAACAATGTCTTGCTGAGTTAGAAGGAGCTAAATATGGTTTGTGTTTTTCAAGTGGAATGGGTGCCACTGATGCTGTCGCTAAATTATTGCGTCCTGGTGATGAAGTGATCACGGGTGATGATTTATATGGTGGAACCTATCGTATGTTCACAAAAGTGTTTGCCAACTTTGGTATAAAATTTCATTTCATCGATCTGAAAGATGCAAACAATATTAAAAAGCATATCAATGCAAATACAAAAATGCTATGGTTGGAGACGCCTACCAACCCTACCATGCAAATTATTGATATTGAAGCTTGCGCAAAAATTGCAAAAGCAAATAAATTAATTTGTGCAGTTGATAATACATTTGCTTCACCTTTTTTACAAAATCCATTGGCATTGGGAGCTGATATTGTAATGCATTCGGTTACCAAATATTTAGGTGGACATAGCGATGTGATTATGGGTGCATTGTGCTTAAATGATGATAATTTATATCAGCAATTGGCGTTTATTTGTAATAGCTGTGGCGCTACTCCCGGTCCACAGGATTGTTTTTTGGTTTTACGCGGATTGAAAACATTGCATGTGCGTATGGAGCGTCATTGCTATAATGGACGTAAGGTCGCGGAGTTTTTAAAAACACATCCGAAGATCGATAAATTGTACTGGCCGGGGTTTCCTGACAGTCATAATCATGCTATTGCTAAAAAACAAATGCGTGATTTTGGTGGTATGATCTCTTTTTCCTTAAAAGGAAATAAACAGGAAGATGCTTTTAAAATTGCTTCGAGTATGAAAGTAATCTCTTTGGCAGAATCCTTAGGCGGAGTAGAATCATTAATTAATCATCCGGCAACAATGACCCATGCATCCATTCCAAAGGAAGAACGTGATAAAGCAGGTGTTACTGAATCATTGCTTCGTTTGAGTATAGGCATTGAGGATATCGATGATCTTATTGCCGATCTGAAACAGGCGCTTGGGTAAATCCAGTAGGCAATTTTTAAATAGTAGGCTTGACAATCCCATTATATGAAAAGAGTAAATATCCTGTTGTTATTTCTGTTGCCATTATTTGCAAAGGCACAATCCTATCAATCACTGGATACAGTTAAAGCACCTGCTATTTACGAAAATGTCTATAGCAGGGCCATTGATTCCGATTCATTAGTTAGTAGTTTTGTCATCTTCATAAAAAAAGAAGTCAAAAAACATAAACATGTTTCACATTCAGAACATGTATATGTATTGGAGGGTGAAGGGGAAATGTTGTTAGGTGAAAAATCATTTAAGATTAAAAAAGGTGATGTTCTGTTCATACCCAAAAATACAATTCATGCATTAAAAGTAACATCGGTTTCACCAATGAAAGTAGTATCTGTTCAGGCACCATTCTTTGATGGTAAGGATAGAATATTTATAGATTAAATGAGCAATTCCTCTCTCTCGTCCAAAATCACATCCGCTGATGGCATTAACTATCTGAATATTGGTTTGATGCTGATCAGTTTGGTTGCTGCTTATATTCTGCCTTTTGAGGTCTTCTTGTTTTCGTACGCTGTATTGGGTCCATTGCATTATCTTACAGAAATATCCTGGCTTGAAAAGAAGAATTACTTCATCAAATCAAAAAAAGATATATGGATTTTTATAGCGCTTGTAATATTTATAACTATTGGCATGTTCGACACTCAGTCGGGCGTAAATAAATTTATAGGAAGTTTTTTATTTTCAGGATTTATATATGCACTTATTATATTGTATGTTGGAAATCCCCGAATAAAATTATTGCTGGTATTTCTGACATTCTTGGTGTCTGTGCTGTTCAACTTTAATAAGTACCCCGATTTTCCATTTATGCTTTTTGCGATTTGGCTGCCTACCATTATTCATGTGTTTATTTTCACCGGAGCCTTTATTTTATATGGTGCCTTAAAAACCCGGAGTGGATCAGGAATTATTTCACTGTTGGTATTTATAGCATGTGCATTTACATTCTTTGTATACATGCCTGAAAATTTTGGGATCGCCGTTTCTGATTATGGCAGAAAAGCATATTCTTATTTTAGGGTGGTCAACACATCATTATATGAACTGTTTGGTTATGGAACACTTCAAATAAATGATGAAGCATTATATATCAGTACAAAAGCGGTAGCAGTGATGCGTTTTATTGCTTTTGCATATACCTATCATTATTTGAACTGGTTTTCAAAAACCACGGTAATTAAATGGAATGACATTTCTAAAAGCCGGCTGATAGTGATCATTATATTATGGGTTACTTCAGTGGTATTATATGCCTTTAGCTATAAAGTAGGGTTTTATGCTTTATTTCTGTTAAGCATGTTGCATGTGTTTTTTGAGTTTCCGCTCAATCATCAAACATTCATAGGAATAGGAAAAGAGATCAGATCTATGGTTAAGAAATAGCTTTTTCTTTCACCCCCAAGTACATAACATACAAACTGATCATAATGAATACATGTGCTATATCATTATAATTGAAATACGCGTGCAATGAAAATTTTGATCCATGAACAATTGCTGTTATAAAAGAGATCAGGATCCCATAGCCGATCTTTTTATAGTTATTCTTTTTTGATTTGGAGATTAGGTGAAGTATCATGACCGGAATTAAACCGATGATATTCTCAATAATAGTAACCAGGTACTTTTGGAATATCAAAATGAGAATAATGAATGTGGTCAATTGAATAATGTAACTCACTTTCCATTTGTTTGCATGGTTTGAATTTGCCAATACAGAATTTAGCGTCGCCTGTTGGGCAAAATAAACAGCAAATCCATTTACAATTTGCATTGATAACCATACAGTTTTATAGGGTATACCTTCATGTATTGCAAAAAATGCATGAGAGCATCCTCCCAATAAAGTAGATAAACCAAGTAATCCGAAAAACCGGCTCCAGTTTAGGATAACACTATTCGTACTTTTTTTACGAAGTTGGTAATAGAAGTAAAAACCAATTACAGTGATTATATAATCTGTAAAAGCGGTAACCGGTTCATGAATTGCAATATCCCCTATATATATAGTTGTGTCAACCATGTTCCAAAAATAATAATTTTTGTAAATGAGAGGATCATCATCTCATCATTTCAATAGTGGTCAGGCTTAATAATAAATAGTACTTTTGCCTTATGCCAAAAGAATTTTATTTAAAACACCACTCCTTTCATATCAAAGCAATTTTTACCGCGCTCAAAGATATTTTTGAAAAAAATGAATATGCCGATAAAGCGATCGAAAAGGTAATGCGTGCCAATAAATACTGGGATGTACGTGAGCGTAGCTTTGTTTCAGATGTAACGTATGATATGGTTCGCAACTGGAGATTGTTATATACTTCAGCCGGGGTGGATGAAAAGCTGAACGACAAAAATTTATGGATGATCTTTGGAACATATTTGGTTTTTGACGGCTATGAATTACCTGAAAGTAATTACTTTAAAGGAGCGAATGAAAAGAAAATAGTATCTCAATTAGAAAAATTTCATAAGATCAGAAAGATCAGGGAATCAATTCCTGACTGGTTGGATACTTTAGGTGAAAAAGAGTTGGGAAAAGACTGGGATAAAATAATACGTGCACTTAACCAACGGCCTACTGTTATATTACGTGCAAATTGTTTAAAAATTACTCCAAAGGAATTACAGGCCATTCTGGAAGAAGAAAAGATATCAGGTACCTCACTTATTAATTGGTCGCCCGATGCCGTGGAATTAAAATTTCCACGCAATGTTTTCAGGACCGAAGCATTTCATAAAGGATTGTTTGAAGTGCAGGATGCTTCTTCTCAGATGGTATCCGAATTTTTAAATGTTCAGCCGGGGATGCGTGTAGTGGATGCTTGTGCAGGTGCCGGAGGAAAAACATTGCACCTTGCCGCCTTGATGAAAAATAAAGGAAGGATCATTGCATTGGATGTAAAAGAGAAAAAACTGATGGAATTAAAAAAACGTGCAACAAGAGCCGAAGTTCGTATTATAGAAACAAGAGCCATTGATTCTTCAAAAGTGATCAAACGGTTAAAAGATACTGCCGACAGATTATTGTTAGATGTTCCATGTTCGGGATTGGGAGTATTACGCAGGAACCCCGATAGTAAATGGAAATTAAATTTGGAAGAGATCAAAAGAGTAAAGGCCATTCAACGTGATATTCTCAGTAATTTTTCCAGTATCACAAAAGTGGGAGGAAAAATGGTATATGCAACATGTAGTATTTTACCAAGTGAGGGAGAGGATCAAGTCAAATGGTTCTTACAGCAAGTTGATGGTAAATGGAATTTACTTGGTGAGAAACGTTATTCACCTGAAGTACATCATGCGGATGGATTTTATATGGCGCTCCTTGAGCGAATAAAATAGCATTTGATTTTAGTTCTCTGTTTTGATGCTCTTCTTTCCATTTAATTTGTGATTAATGCAATTTTTTGATCCCGAAGAATTTTTAATGATTTTTTGAATTCATTAAATGGATCATTCAAGGGTAAACCGAAAGTATTATTTTCATAAAATAATTCAACGGAAATGACATCAAAAAAATAATAGTAATATGTTCATGCCGAATGATATGTAGAATTAATGTTTTGGGAACATCACAAAAAATAAAAAACAAGCACAATAAAAATAAATGAAAGCGCACGCAAAATATTTTTTGAGTGATGAGAAAAAATGAAAAAGTACCGCTTACTGTTATCAACAAATGTGTGTTAATAAAATAAAGTGTCTTTCTGAATTTTGTGTTATTAATTTTTCGTACTTCGTGTCATAATAATTAATAAACAAAAAAACCATGGCAAAAAAAGCAAAAAAGAAAGCCGCTCCAAAAAAAGCAGCTAAGAAAAAAGCTCCGAAAAAAGCAGCTAAAAAAGCAGCTAAAAAGAGAAAGTAATAAAGAAGGCTCGCAAGAGCCTTTTTTTTTGCCTTTTATTTCCTTCCCTATTTATATAAGCATCTTTAAAACTTCGGAATCACGCCAATACCGGGCATTTCACTCAGGGTTATTTTCCCATTCATAAATTTTATTCCTTCAAACAGATCATTCTTTATTAATAATGGCCCATCCAAATCAGCATAATCAGCGAATGGAGTAAGTTGAGCCGCAGCTGATGCAGCGCAGGATGTTTCACTCATACATCCGATCAGTATTTTTAAATTCAGTTTGCGTGCATAGCAAATCATTTTATTTGCTTCATACATTCCGGTGCATTTCATTAATTTAATATTAATACCGTGAAAACAATTTTTTACCATATCCATATCAGTATAACGCTGCACACTTTCATCGGCATAAAGTGGTAAGGGGCTTCTCTCAAAAAGCCAATGCATGTCATCTACATTTTCCTTTGGCAAGGGTTGCTCAACAAACAACACATTTTTAGTTTGCAACCATTCTATCATTTCAAGTGCATGAAACTTATTTTTCCAGCCCTGATTTACATCAACAGCAATTGGTTTATCCGTAATGCTGCGGATGGTATCAATCATTTTCTTATCGGTTGACCCATCTAATTTTATTTTTAAAATTTTATAGGGTTGGCTTTCCTTTATTTTTTGTTTAATGATATCCGGCTCATCAATTCCTACCGTATAAGTGGTATAAGGTGTATTGTTTTTATCCGCATTGAAAAGTTGCCAGCAGGCTTTGTTTTGTAATTTCCCGATCAGATCATGTAAAGCAATATCTACAGCTGCTTTTGCTGCAGAATTTCCAGAAGCAAGTACATCTATTTCTTTTAAAATAGACACCATTTTAAACGGATCATTATGAGCAGATAATATTCCCGCGGCCTTATTTAAAAAAGCAAGAACAGTTTCATGCGTTTCACCCAAATACGGAGGCATACTCGCTTCGCCATAACCGATTACTCCTTCATATTCAAGTTGTGTTATTACAACAGGTGTAGATGAACGTGTGCCGTGCGCAATTTTAAATGGATGCTTAAAATAAAGTGTATGAGGAGTGAGTAAAAGTTTCATTGTAATTTTTTCTAAAAATAATGGAATATTGCATAGAAGGCACGATATTTTAAAACTGTTCTTATTCTGTTAATTATTTAATGAAATATACTTGTCATGTACTATTATAAATAGTATATATTTGTTACACTAATCAACCATCAAATAAAATGAAAAAAGTACTATTATTATTAGTTGCTCCTGCAATCTTGTTTTTCACAAGTTGTGGAGATTCAAAAAAAGAAGAAACAGCTGTTCTTCCGGGTATGACAGAAGTGAGTATTAAAATTAACGGCAATACGCTTTCAATTATGGTTCCCGATTCAACAAGAGGAAAAATGGAAATAGTTGAACAATCCTGGGGTGCCACCGAAATTAAAGTTGGTAAAGAGTTTCAAATATCGATTTCAGAAGGAGAAGGAGATATTGCTTTAATGAAAAGTGACATAGCAGGTAATGATGTGAATAAATTTAAACGTTTTGTAAAAGATGAACCCACCCTGTTATTTTGGGAATCGGAGATCACGGAACCAGAATTTCATTTTTATAATATTTCAAAAGCAGGCACCCTTTCTTATTTAGTAGAAGATATTAAAGAAGAGCATTTTAGTGAAAAAGGAGTTCAAACAATGATAGATGCAGCTAAAACATTAAAAGTAAAGGAAGCAACCCCAAATTCTTAAGATCAACCAAAAATTAAAGCCGTCCCACAGAAGTGGAACGGCTTTTTCATGACCATTAGTCATTACTGTTTTACAATTTTTCTTGTTGTTCGTTTGATCCCATCAGTGACTTCAATAAAATAGATCCCATTTTCAAATTTACAGAAATCAATGGTTTTTTCAGTACTTAAACGCTCTTCTACTATTTTTCTGCCCACTACATCTCTGATTGTACAAATCATTTCGCCTGACCGGTTGTTCGCAACCTTAACTATAAAAGTATTAATTACAGGATTAGGATAAATACTTATATCGATCTGCTCCGAATGATGATCCTTCAAGCCGGTAGGAGCGCAGGAAGCATGTGCAGCATTGAACAGCTGTTGCAATGAATCCACCGGTTCAATTCCGGCACCATCACGTGTTGCTAAGGAAATATTAAAATACGGGCTTCCAAAAGGGTCACTAGGTTTGGATACTTTAAGAAAAGCAAAAAGGGAAGACGTTCCATTGCTTGCACAACGCGTATCAGCACCAACCATATTAGCACCCTGCATAGCAGCCATAAGCTTACATGCCAGGTCGCCGGGTTCTCTTTTAAAGCGGGCTTCCATAGAGTCCAATACATTTTGACCCAATAAGATATTGCCCTGTATGCAATAATTTTTTCCCGCGATATGATTCTTATAATTAATGCAATTGATGCCGGTATGCCCTGCCGTTTTTGGTGAACCGTTTATTAACCGAACAATACCATATTGGCGAATATCGGGCTTTCCGGTAACATCATTGGCAATTAACCAGCTAATGATCTGGCTCGGTGAATCACCCTCATTCATCCTGATCTGTGCATTTCCCTGGTTGCCGGGATCATAAGATGCCTGTGTGTTTATTGCACCTACTCCCGGAAATAGCTCTCCTAAAAAATCATAAGAGTAATCCGGAAAATAAATCATATCCAAACAGGAAGCTCCTGCGCTTCCAACTTCTCCGGTAACGGAGTCAGCTGCTACAATTGAAAAGGTATCCTGTGCATTTATACTATTTAATATGCCAATACAAAATGGGATAAGTAATAATTTTTTCATGAGGATTGTTTTAAATGGTATGCTAATATAGTATAAAACATATAATAATAAAAGCAGATCATATTCTCTTCATCGGGAACTTTTTATTTGTCGTATCCAATTATAAAAAATTATTTTTTTAATGAAGCCAATAATTCGTCTAATCCTTCCATTGCCATTGTCAGTCCTTCTTTAAAGCCCATTTGGATCGTTGTTTCAAGTTGAGCCAAATCGTCAAAAGAAATAATAGATTCCACTAGCGTTAACTCACCTTTGTCAGTAAAAGTAATTTCCCATTTCGATTGTGGTAAATCTTTATTCACATTGCCATCTGCATCTGCAAAAGCGTCAAGCACTGTGAATTTTTTTTGTCCTGATATCAATTGAGATTGAATGCTTTTGTAATTTGCCAAAGCCCAATGCTCTTCGCCTTTAGGCCCTACCATTGCATAATGCCAATGTCCGCCTTCTCTAAAATCCATTGTTTTTGTTCTTGATTTCCAAGGTTTTGGTGCCCACCATTGGTCAAGAATTTCGCTTTTTGTATAAGCGTCCCAAACTAAAGATAGTTCTGCTTCAAATTCCCTTTTTACTGTGATTGTTTTGTTTTTCTTGTTTACAGAAAAATCAAATGTTAAATTTTTGTTCATTTTTTATTGTTTTTCATTGTTAATAATACTTTATCAAGTTCATTGAAACGGTTTTCCCATATTTTTTTGAATTGTTCCAACCATTTATCTACGTCTTTCATCTTTTTAGGATTGAAATGATAATAAATTTCTCTCCCATGCTGTTGTTGTTCTAAAAGTTGGCATTCAGTAAGTATTTTTATGTGTTTGGATATAGCTTGCCGGCTACTATCAAAATGTTTTGCTACTGCGTTTGGGGTCATTGCCTGCAAGGCAATCAGGGTTAAAATTGCCCGCCTGGTTGGATCGGCAATGGCTTGAAATACGTCTCGTCTCATAATGAATTATTTATATTTAGCAACTAAACGGTTGCAAATATATATGCAATTATTCGGTTGCGCAAATTTATTTTAAATTATTTTATTAATTAGGGATTTTATGATGCCTGAAAGTAGATCCGGGTTTCTTATTCATTGTTCTTCACAGCTAATTTTCCGGCAAGGAATGCCACAGGGATATATGCTGCTGTCAAGTCCAGTATGATAAACCAGGTTGGGGAAGGAAGCATGAACATATTGGCGATCCCACCCGCTAAGAAAAAAACACCAATAACTAATGCAAATTTCATTTTATGACTTGCAGCAATCAGTGCAGCTATAAATGCACCTGCAAATGTTCCAAGGGCATGTGCTAAAAATGGTAAAACAAAATGTTTGGGCTGGAATAAATGCATAGACGCTTTTAATCCTTCCATTGTGGTAACATCAGCTCCATTCGGAGGAGGGATAATCGAACCGCTTATCATAATGATCATCATATTTATAATACTTCCTACAATAGCACCTGCTATGACTGCTAAAATGTTTTTAAGGATCGGGCTCATATTTTTGTTATTAGTTTGAGATTTTTACCGAGGCAAATTAATTCCGGATAAAACTACAAAAGATAAAATTCTGAATAGTGTCGAACGGAGTTTTATGGTCAACAGTAATGCACTTAACTTTTTCGAAGAATTTTTGAAATTGCTCGGTCATTGATGGCTCGGAATATTGTTTTATTTCAATACCGCTGCATTTTTTCGGGCCTTGTTCTGAGAATGTGCCGATAACCAAAATGCCTGTCGGTTTTAAATGTTTCCTTATGGTGTCAATGTAATTATTTATTTCCTGATCTTGCGTTAAGAAATGAAAAGCTGCCCTGTCGTGCCAGAAGTCATATTGCTCTGTGGGCTGAAATGTAACAGCATCTGCAACAACCCATTTTACTTTAGAAGCGTTTTTACCGATTCGTTTTTTTGCTCTTTCAAGGGAAGTGGCAGAAATGTCAAGCACGGTGATGTCCTGATAACCCATTTCAAGTAAATGGTCAACTAAAAAACTATCACCACCGCCAACATCAATGATCTTTGCAGCCGTAGAAATATTAAATTGTTTGAGAAAATCCAGCGATGTCGTTGGAATAGGTTGATACCAGCTTACGTCTTTTAACTCTTTTGTTGAGTAAATGTTTTCCCAATGTTTTTTTTTGTCGAAGTTACTCATATCTATATGTTTTTTACCTGATGGAAAAAACTATGTTAGCACGGGTTTTCTTCTGACTAGTTAAGTTCTGTATATTTTTTGAAATTATCAAGTATCGCCTGCCAGCCACCTTTTTGCATTTCAATCGGATTTGTAGTTTCAGCATCAAATGTTACAATTACTTCTGTTTTGCCGGCGAGCTCATTAAAATTCACACTTGCCTCTCTGCCATCCGACATGCGGTAAACAAATCTTTCTGCCTTTACCACTTTACTGTAAATGGCTTCAAAGTCAAAACCAAAACTTCCATCCTTAGCTTCCATTCTTGCGCGATATTTTCCACCAACCCGTAAATCATTTTCCGCATTTGGACAATGCCAGGAAGGATCGGCGAAATTCCATTTAGTAATGTGTTTTGGATTTGTGTAGTAATCCCATACTTTCTTTCTGTCTGCATTAATGATTGCTTGTACCGTTACTTTTGTTGCGTTCATATCAATTAATTTTTTCTATTTATTTGATAGTATTACGATACCAGTTTTTTCTCCTGGCGCTTACGTTCATTTTCATCTAATAAAACTTTGCGCAAACGAATAGATTTTGGTGTGATCTCTACAAACTCATCAATTTGTATGTATTCCATTGCCTCTTCCAGTGAAAAATTGATCTTAGGTATAATGCGCATTTTTTCATCACTGCCCGAGGCACGCATATTGGTCAGTTTTTTTTCTTTCGTAATATTTACAACAATATCATCCTGGCGGTTATTCTCTCCGATCACTTGTCCTGTATAAATTGGTTCACCTGCTTCCACAAAAAATTTACCGCGATCCTGTAACTTATCAATTGAATAAGCTATAGCTGTTCCCAACTCACCTGAAATTAAAACGCCATTATTACGGCTTGGAATTGTTCCTTTCCAGGGTTCAAATGCTTTGAAACGATGCGCCATAATAGCCTCACCTGCAGTAGCGGTTAAAATATTATTACGTAAACCAATGATGCCGCGTGATGGTATTTCAAATTCCAGGTGCAACAGGTCTCCTTTTGGTTCCATCAATAACATATCTCCTTTACGCTGGCTCACATACTCAATTACTTTTCCCGAAACAGGTTCAGGAACATCAACCGTTAAATATTCTATCGGCTCATGTTTAATACCGTCAATTTCTTTTATGATCACCTGTGGTTGTCCAACCTGCAATTCATATCCTTCACGTCTCATTGTTTCGATCAATACGGATAAGTGAAGAATACCGCGCCCGAATACCAAATAAGAATCCGCGGAATTTGTTTCTTCCACTCGTAATGCAAGATTTTTTTCCAGCTCTTTGAATAAACGGTCACGCAAATGGCGTGATGTTACAAATTTTCCTTCTTTACCAAAGAATGGAGAATTATTAATGGTAAATAACATGCTCATTGTTGGTTCATCAATGGCAATAGGAGTAAGGCCTTCCGGTTTTTCAAAATCAGCGATGGTATCACCTATTTCAAAACCTTCAATACCTGTAATTGCAACGATCTCGCCTGCTTTGATTGCTTCAGTTGTTTTTGCCTTGCCTAAACCTTCAAATGTAAATAACTCTTTGATGCGTGATTTAATAATGGAACCATCACGTTTTACTAATGATACCGGCATATTTTCTTTGACCTCACCACGGTGCACACGTCCAACTGCAATACGTCCCACAAAGGATGAATAATCCAGTGAGGTGATCTGCATTTGTAATGAGCCCTCCAATGTTGGAGCTTCAGGAAAAAATTCAATGATGGTATCTAATAAATAAGTGATATCAGTGGTAGGAGTTTTCCAATCCGGGCCCATCCAGCCTTGTTTGGATGAACCGTAAACAGTTTTAAAATCCAATTGTTCTTCGGTTGCATCCAGGTTGAAAAACAGATCAAATACCTGGTCATGCACTTCATCCGGACGGCAGTTTGGTTTATCTACTTTATTAATTACCAATACCACTCTTTTCCCTTGCGCCAATGCTTTTTGGGTAACAAAACGTGTTTGAGGCATTGGGCCTTCAAACGCATCTACCAATAGCACAACGCCGTCGGCCATATTCAATACACGTTCCACTTCACCGCCAAAGTCGGCGTGGCCCGGTGTATCAATGATATTGATTTTTGTTCCTTTATAACGTACAGATACATTTTTAGCAAGAATGGTAATACCGCGTTCGCGTTCCAGATCGTTGTTATCCAATATTAATTCACCTGATTCCTGGTTTTCACGAAATAATTTTCCGGTGTGTAAAATTTTGTCAACTAAAGTAGTTTTACCGTGGTCAACGTGGGCAATAATTGCAATGTTTCTAATGTTCTTCATTTGTTGTTTAGTTAACAGTTAACAGTTAATGGTTAACGGTATTATAATTAACCGACCTGCCTGCCGGCAGGCAGGTAACCGATAACCATTAACTTTTTCAATAAGCCTGCAAAAGTAGTGATTTTATTCGTGTTTAGCTAGTAAAGCGACCAATATAGCTAATGTGAGTGCTGAGTTTAACAATTCTTATGTTTAATTGGGATCACTTATTTAAAAAACTCTTCCGCCGTAATTGTTTCAACATCTTTTTTTTGATGCGGGTTAAGTATGATCTCGTAGGATGAAAATGCGGTGCTGGAGCCGGTTTGTTCCTGTTTCATTTTAAAAACATCTTTTCCTGTATGTGTTTTTTTGAAACCGAATTCATTTGTAAATCCACCTTTAATCTTGTTTTTTAAATGCGTTTTTGTAGTATCCCAATTAGTACCATAATAGATCTTTAAAAAATATTCTCCATTGGGGATATTATTCATTTTAAATCTCCGGCCGAAATTTATGTATTGATTACGAATGGTTTTATTAGGGGTGTTGTTTTCTACCAGGCAAACAATGGCTTCATAATCTTCACTATTATAAATGGTAATGGAATTTTTACTTTCATCAATATATACTTCTTCACCAAAAAAATAACTATAAGGAGATTCATAATTACTTATTTCATTTGTTACAGCTACAGGAGTTTCTTTAACAGGAGATGCTTGTTGCTGAATAGTTTGTTTTTTGTTGCGTGTATTATATGAAATAATAAAATAGAGTAGTATTAGCGCAATGCCAACACTAATGAGGATCTGGTGGCTTTCACCTTTTTCCTTTTTTTTAGGCTGGGACCTTACATTATGGAATTGGGTTTTCTGCTGTGCTTGTTGTTGTGCATATTGATATGCATTTCCACTGTATTGTGTTTGCGTTTTTTGTTTTACCTGGGTGGTTCCATAAAAAAATTTCAGGTCATACTTTTTACGTTTTTCCGGATTCGACAGCACACCATAAGCTTGTTGTATCTCTTTAAAATATTCCTCTGCACTTTTGTTTCCATGATTTTTATCCGGATGATATTTTTTGGCCAGCTCGCGATAAGCGGCTTTTATTTCACCAGCATTTGCAGTGTTGCTTACACCTAGTATGATATAATAATTTTTTAAGGACATGTATTTCAATCACGGGTATGAACCTCAGAGCTCATATTCCGCAGCAAGCTGCGGGGTATTATACCTTCCGCCTTCGGCGGGATTGTTCGGCTAAGTTTTTTACTGCACTGCATTTGTAAAAAACAAGCCTCACTAATAAAAAACCCTGCCCAAAATAGCGGCAGGGTTTTCAAGTATTTTTATTTTATAATTATTTTTTGGCTTCTTCTTTTTTGCCTGCATTAGCATCAGCCGGGCCGTCCACATCTTTTAAATATACCTCTGAATAATCTTTATAGCGCATTGGGTTCGAATAAAAATTATGTACGTTTGATTTGATCAAACGGTAATTTTCTTCATACCAAAGTATCATTAAAGGAGCATCATTCATCATTATCTGCTCGGCTTTCATAAAACTAGCGTAGCTTTCTTCCTGTGTTTTAGCAGCTCTTCCGGCATCAAATAATTTATCGTATTCCGGATTTTTATAACGTGTTGTATTCGGATAAGAAGGTAGGTCAAGTGTAGCTGGAACAGAAGCACCATATAATATCCATAGAAAATTTTCAGGGCTTGGGAAATCTGCAACCCATGCACTGCGGATAATGTCGGAACGGCCAAATCTTGCATCTTCTAATTTTTGCGGATAAGGCACCACTTCAAAATCAACATTCACATTTAATACATCCATCAATTGTTTTTGAATTTCCAACACCACATTGGTGTGTTTTGCACCACCACTGTTTAATTCAACTTTTACCTTTGGAAATCCTTTTCCGTTAGGATAACCGGCTTCTGCCAATAATTTTTTTGCTTTTTCAGCATCAAAATCATATCCGGTTATTTTGGTAACATCATATCCTTTTAATGCAGGAGAAGAAATACCATTTATTCCGGGACCATATGCTTCACCTTTTAATACTTCTTCCACAATTTTATTTCTGTCGATAGCATAAGAGAAAGCATGACGCACTTTTATATTATTGAACGGTTCTTTACTCAGGTTAAATTCATAAAATTGGGTACTCATTTCAGGAGCACGTTCCAATACATATTTCGGTGGCTTGTTTTGGAAATCGGAAATTTGATTTTCCACCATGTCTTTTATAGACTCTGATGGAAGCCCCAATACCATTGACAGATCGCCATTCTGGAAATTCTCAAGTTCTTGTTTTTTAGTCGGTACTAAACTAATCACAACTGAATCAAGGAATGGTAATTGGTTACCAAGAGAGTCCATGCCGTAATAATTGTTATTGCGTTTAAGCAAGACATTACTGGAGCTGCCGTTATTGGCAAATACAAACGGGCCCGTACCTATTTTCATTTCAGTGCCATATTTTTCAATAGCTTCCCGGGCCATAACAGAAGTGCCCGGTACGGCTAAAGCATATAAAAATGATGAGCTTGGTGCTGTTAATGTGATTTGAACAGTATAATCATCAACCGCTTTGATCCCTTCTACTTCACCATTGGGTTTGCCTTTGTTTGCTGCGAAAAATTTATCAGCGCCTAATACACGTCCCTGGAATGTAGCCGGGAAGTTAAGATTTTCCTTGCTGTCAGTAGATAACAGCTTAAATGAATAAACTACATCCCCCGCTTTAAGTTCCCTTCCTTTTCCATCAGGAAAGCAGGCATCATCATGAAATAATACGCCTTTTTTTAAATGAAATGTGTAAACGGTGCCATCCGCATTAATGTCCCATTTTTCAGCTAAACAAGGGATAATAGTAAGATCTTTCGGGTTGAATTTTACCAGTCCTTCGTATATCTGGTTAGCAATATGGCTGGATACAACATCAGTAATGCTTAGTGGGTATAATGTTTGAAATTTTTCAGTTTCATTTAACCTTAGCGTTCCGCCATACACCTTATTGCCCTTAGCCACTTTAGTTTCAGGGCTATCAGTTGAGTTGGAACAAGAGGTGCAAAACACCGCTAATGAAAGGATAAAAAACAGGGATTTTTTCATAACTGTTAGATATATTATAGTTTACTCCTTATTAGAGCTAAAATTTAAGTGCAAGATTAGTATTTCTTTCACAAAATTGCAAATAAATTATACAAAATAAAGTGTTCACCGCGATTTTTAGGAAATATTTTAATTCCTCTGCAGGAAATGTGCGGTATAACACAATTTTGTTTAAATTTGCGGCTGATTGTAAAAATAATGATTTTTTTATTTTGAAATTGAAAAATAAGATTATAATATTGCGTTCGAAAAAAGTAACTCCAAATTAAAAAAGTTATTATTTTTAACTTTATGAAAATGAAAAAAATACTTTTTGCCATATTTTTGTTTGTTTCAACTGCAGTTTGCGCTACAGGTGTTATTGTGTTGGAAGGAAACTATCAGGGAAAAAATTTATATGTACAAAATCCTTTTGCCGGTTCGGGTGTTGGTTTTTGCGTTTCAGAAGTGCGTGTTAATGGAAATGTTACAACAGATGAAATTGCTTCCAGCGCTTTTGAGATCGATTTCAGGAACTTACAATTAAAAATTGGTGATAAAGTAGAAGTTAAGATCTCTCATAAAGATGATTGTAAACCCAAAGTATTAAATCCTGAAGTATTAAAACCAAAAAGTACATTTGAAATTGTATCCATGTCCGTTGACAAAGATCTTACCTTCAAATGGACTACAAAAGGAGAAACAGGGAAACTTACTTATACCATTGAACAATTCCGCTGGAACAAATGGGTTAAAATTGGTGAAGTAGAAGGTATAGGTACGCCTGATGTAAATAATTATTCATTTAAAGTAGTTCCTCACTCCGGCAAAAATCAATACCGTGTAAAACAAGTAGATTATACCGGCCAGCCAAAACTTTCTAAAACAGTTGATTTCATGTCAACATCACCGGAAATTACTTTTAGCCCGGCCAAAGTATCTAAAGAGATCAGTTTCCTTACTGGCAGCACACCCACTGAAACAATGTTTGAAATATATGACCAGTTTGGAAATATTGTTAAACGAGGCTTTGCATCAACTGTTGACGCAGCTAATTTATCAAAAGGCGCTTATTATTTGAACTACGACAATAAAATGGGTGAGTTTATTAAAAAATAAACCCAATCCTCATTGATACTATTTATGATCCCGATCTTTTAAAGTCGGGATTTATTTTTTCTACTCATTTAAAATGCAGTAAATGCTAAAAATAGAACATATAGGGATTGCAGTAAAAAATTTAGAGCGATCCAATGATCTGTTTACTAAACTATTTGGGAAAGCGCCTTATAAGCTTGAGAAAGTAGAAAGCGAACATGTTTCTACTTCATTTTTTTTAATGGGTGAAAGCAAAATAGAACTTCTGGAAGCAACCGATCCTAACAGTCCCATTGCAAAATTTATTGAAAAAAAAGGCGAAGGAATTCACCACATTGCTTTTGAAGTGAAAGATATTTTTGCTGAAATGAAACGTTTGCAGAACGAAGGATTTACATTGCTTTCCGAACAACCCAAAAAAGGCGCTGACAATAAATTAATTTGTTTTTTACATCCTAAAGATACCAATGGAGTATTGATCGAATTGTGTCAGGAAGCACAATAATAAATTTATTCCTCCTGTTTAAAACTTACAACTAGCGCCTTCTGGAATGCCAAATCATTTGTTATCTTTGAAAGGTAAATGTTATTCAAAGAGATCATAGGCCAACAGCCTGTTAAAGAGCGATTGCTGCGTTCTGTAAAAGAAGGCCGTATCAGTCATGCGCAATTATTTCTTGGTCCGCAAGGCAGTGGCAGCCTGGCACTTGCCGTAGCATATGCACAATATATTTCCTGTTTACAAAAAGCGGATGATGATTCCTGCGGACAATGTTCTTCATGTGTAAAATATAATAAACTGGTTCATCCCGATCTTCATTTTGTTTACCCTGTAGCACTTTCCAAGGATGTACGGGTGAGTACAGATGTGGCGGCACAATGGCGGACAGCCTTTTTGGATAATGCCTATATTACCTTGTTCAATTGGTTTGAACAATTGGATGCGGAGAACAAGCAGGCGGTAATAGGAGTAGAAGAAAGCGCTGAGATACTTCGTAAATTAAGCCTTACCACCTACGAGGCTGAATATAAAATAATGATCATTTGGCAGGCGGAAAAGATGAATCCGCAATCGGCAAATAAATTGTTGAAAATACTGGAAGAGCCGCCTGATAAAACATTGTTCCTGTTGGTGTGTGAGAGTGAAGATCAATTATTACGAACTATTGTATCGCGCACGCAGCTGATCAAAATTAATAAGCTGAATGAACTTGATTTAGGACAGGCGCTGGTTGAACGGCATGGTTTATCTGCGGATGCCGCCGAAAAAATAACACACCTGGCAGATGGTAATTATTCCGAAGCATTACTGCTGATCAATGAAAATGAAAATGCAGCGCAAAATCTGGTAAGCTTTCAAAAACTGATGCGTGCAAGCTTAAAATTTGATCCCAAAGCTGTATTGGCCTGGATCGATGAAATTTCAGCAGCAGGCCGTGAACGGCAAAAGAATTTTTTAAACTATGCATTGCATATCATGCGTGAAAGTATGGTACTGAATTATGCGGATGAAGAGCTTGTAAAATTAGGTGCAGATGAACAGGAATTTGTAAAAAAATTTTCACCTTTCATTCATGGCAGTAATGTAGAACGTTTTACAGAAGAACTTAATAAAGCGCATTATCACATGGAGCGTAATGCCAATCCTAAAATTTTATTTATGGATCTGGCTTTTAAATTCAATGAACTATTGAATGTGCCCAAGCCGGCATAGGCTTTTTTAACTAAAAAACGAGTATTTTTGATAGAAATTGGCAGAGATGTTGGAGAGGATCAAGCATTAAATAATTAAACGAATAATAATAAATCAAGATATGGGATGTAGCGGATGTTCAAGTGGCAGAGGATGTAGTACAGCAAGTAATGGCTTGCCGGGAGGCTGTAAAAATAATGGCTCATGCGGTGTGGGTGGTTGCAATAAATTAAATGTATTCGACTGGCTGGCAAATATGGAATTGCCAAACGGACAAACAGCATTTGACTGTGTAGAGATACGTTTTAAAAACAGCCGTAAAGATTTTTACAGGAACGTAAATAATTTACAGCTTCATGTTGGTGATGTAGTTGCAGTGGAAGCTTCAGGAGGACATGATATAGGTGTGATCTCTGTTTCAGGTGAACTGGTACGTTTGCAAATGAAAAAAAGAAATGTGGATCCAGCTTCGGAAGAAATTAAAAAAGTATATCGTAAAGCAAAATCAACTGATATTGATAAATGGAAAGAGGCACAAAGTTTAGAGCAGGCAACCATGTATCGGGCAAGGACTTTTGCTGTGAAATTAAATCTCCAAATGAAGATTAGTGATGTGGAATATCAGGGAGACAGGACCAAGGCCATATTTTATTATACCGCTGATGAACGCGTTGATTTTCGTGAACTGATTAAAGTGCTGGCAGATGAGTTTAAAGTACGTATTGAAATGAAACAGATCGGTGCGCGTCAGGAAGCCAGCCGCTTAGGAGGGATTGGTTCCTGTGGACGAGAGTTGTGCTGCTCTACCTGGTTAACTGATTTTCGTTCAGTATCCACCAGTGCAGCGCGTTATCAGCAATTATCATTAAACCCTTTGAAACTTGCCGGACAATGCGGTAAACTTAAATGCTGTTTGAATTATGAGTTGGATAGTTATATGGATGCGCTGAAGGATTTCCCGGAAGTGAACAATGTGAAACTGGAAACAGATCGTGGAAGAGCTTTTCATCAAAAAACAGATATTTTCAGGCGCACCATGTTCTT
>JBQTHQ010000051.1:0-10321 GCA_052389695.1 Bacteroidota bacterium
GTGGGGGTGATAGGATTCGAACCTATTCAGACAAAGTCACCAGATTTACAGTCTGGCCCGGCTCTCCAACTCCGGCGCACCCCCTTTGTTTCTTTTGTCAAAAAGAGCCAGTGGAGGGATTCGAACCCCCGACATGCTGATTACAAATCAGCTGCTCTGGCCAACTGAGCTACATCGGCTTATACCCTGTAATACTATATTTTAAAAGAACTTCAGCTCCTCAGGTACTGTGAAAACATACCAATACCCCCCTAAAAAAGGACTGCAAAGGTATAAAACATTTATAGAGAAGCAAAAAAAATGTAACTTTTTTAAAAAAAAATGCCAACCCTTTTTGTTTTCGGGCTGCAAATATATGTAAATGTTTGAATGATAAAGGTTGAGGCGCTTATTTTCTTTAAAATAAGTACGATTTTAATTCAAGGGTTTGATCACTTTCATCAGGGTTTCTGCCCAAGTTTTAGGAGTAATTTCCCGGGCCTTTTCCAGGCTTTTTTCACCCATATGAAATAATTGAGCAGTGTCAAGGGCCATCACTGCTTTTAATTGTTTTTTTAATTCCATTATACTCCCGGCCTTATAAATAAGACCATTGACATTTTCTTCAATAAAAGTGCCCGCAGCTCCAACTTTATCACTGCAGATAATAGGAAATCCTGCCGCAGCAAATTCATGTACAACTACCCCCCATGGCTCAAAATGACTGGGTAACACAAATACTCCTGTATCTTTAATGTATTGCGGTAGATCACCCGGTTGAACAAATCCAAAGTGTTTAATCTTAGGATGTTTTACCGGTTCAATAGCGCCCGTGCCTATAAACCACAACTCCCAATCGTTTGGATCTTCGTTTTGTAATTCAATAAAAGCATTCCACAAGTCATTTATACCCTTGTGTTCCACATATCTGCCAACATACAGGAAACGTTTGGGAAATTGGTTTTTCTTTTTTTGTTTATTAATCAGATGTTGATTATGAAAAAAATCAAAATTACAGGAGTAAAAACCGGTTAGTATATTAGTTTTATCAAAACCGAGCCGTAAGGCATAATCATATTGCAGATCACCGGGAACCCAACAATGGGAAAAATGATTCAGAATTCTGAAAGGACTTATTAGAACAGCTAACCGCTGTTTAAAAGAGCCTTCCCATTGATTATCAAAGCCAACAATTACCGGGATCTTTTTTTTGTATTGTTTACAGATTTTCAAATATCCTTTATCTAACCAACCACTACTATATATCAGAGAGGGATTTATCTTAATAATTAATTGTTGCAATTGTTGATCTGAAGCAGAATCATTTCGGGTATACATAAAAATACTGTTTGGAAAAGAAAAATCAAAAGGAGCTTCCTTATTTACAGGCCAGTGGACGATGTGAACTTCAATAGCCGGGTGTTGCAAAAGTTTTTCAATACAAGCTAAAAAGTAGGTAGCTAGTTCAGTATATAAAAAAACTATTTTCTTTTTTTCCATTGTTTGATGATCAATGTGAAAAATAAAGCCAATATACCACAGGAAATAAATCCAATCCAGAAAAACTGATGTTTCAATATTTGGATTGTTAGATAAGGTAATAACCTGAAATTAAATTTTTCCTGTATGGGTATTGTTTTGCTCCAATATTCGATGTTATAACTTTCAATAGGCCCTAATTGCTGAGCTGTCAATGATATCCCTTTAAACGAAACGATATTGTTAATCACATTTATCTGAAGGACTGCATCTCTTGGAAGATCACGGATCGCAGTTTGAATAAATGTTATTTTAGTTTCCGCATCTTTATCATAAAAAAAAGAAGCCGGTCCGCCACCCATTGAACCCGATAACCAATGTACATTTTTATTCTCAGAGATTTTTTGTAATAAAGGTAATATATCTTTTAAAAAATTATTTCCCAATACTGATCGTGTATTATCTTTAAACAGCTTTTTATATTTTTTTATGGATTCAGCCCATACAGGACGATGTGAAAATATAAATACATTTTTCACTTGTTCAGAAGAAGCACTCTTAACAACCTCTTTTAAAAACTCTAGTTGCTCTCCTTTAATTGTTCCATCATTAATCTCTGTATTGAGAACAATGTATAACTCTGAATTTTTTGTAAATGAATAAAATGTTTTGCCAAATGTCTTCTCATAACTTTTCCCATTAGCCAAATCATGATTTCCGACAGCATTGAATAATGGCATTTGTAGTTTATCAAACAGGCTTTTTTGATAATGATCGATATACATTTCATTTACATCCAGGAACAGATCGCCTAAACTTATTAAAAATGAAGGCTTTAAAGCATTTAAAGTATCAATGTTTGCTAATAGAGTGGAAGCAGGGTAAGTGGAAACATTGGTGGATGCTCCGTGGAAATGACCGCTTACAATGAAGGAGTAGTTTAAAGAAGTATCAGAAACGGGTAACTTATTGAATGGCGATTTAACCTGTGCTGATAAATTATACAGCAGCATGAAAGTAAAACATACCGCGACTATTTTATTTCTGTTTATCATCTGTTGAAAACTGGTGATCTGCATGAGGAAATGGAAATACTTTTGTCGTACGCATTTCGGAAGCGCCCAACAAGCTATAATTGACTAATAACATATCTGCCAGTGAGTCGTTCCATATGGTTAAAGACAGGGGGAAATCATAAGTCTTATAGCTAACATGTTGTCCCGGTTGCTTTGAGGTTAAAATAATTGGGGCTGTTGGTTTTAAAGTAGTATTTCCAAAAGTTATCGAATGTATTTCAGAAGGCAAAGATTCTATCGGCCCGATTTGTATTTGAATATGTGTTTTAGAGGCGTTTTTTAAATAAGCATGAAAAGCCTTCGGAGCATTCATCAGTTTTTTTATCATTATCTGATTGTTGTAGTAATTTTGTTTATCAAATTTTTTGTAGGGAAATTCTTTATTTAAGATGGAGAGATTGTTTTTTAATTCTTTGTTGGATTCATTAAAAAATGTGTCGAGGTATTCGGGTTCTGAAATTTTTTCCAATTGTTGAATATATGCTTTAAAAAAAACAACATTACTAAACAGCATGTTATGCCAGTCTGTATAATTTTCAGCACTATCGGGCAATGTAAATTTGTATGTACCTGATAATTTATTGGCGGGGAAATTTGTAAAACTTTCATAAGCAACAGGTTCAAGCAATTGGGTGACGGGGTTGTAATAATATTTTATATCACTCCAATCGATGCTGTGCTGCCCACCCACTAAATCAATGATGGCATGTAATTTTGCTAATTGTTCAATATCAAATGCCTGATCTACAGGTATTTTTTTGTTCCTGGCACCTTCCATGAGGGCCATCGCTTTTAAGTAATGGTGGCGCTGGGTAGAGTCTTGTAATATTTTATCTTCCCTGTATGCTTCAATATTGGCTGAATAGTAGGATGCGTACTCCGCAACCGGTTGCGAACCTAGGAGTTCATTATATCTGTCTGCCCAGTACAGGTCGGGATTAAAGCGAAGAATAGGACCTTTGGGGCGTTGATTATTTTCAATTAATTCTTCCTCGAAGTTTTCTTCAACGGCATATATTCCCCAATCTTTTCCATTTACCGATACATTTATAAATTTATAACGTAATGCAATTATATCTTCCCTTTTCATTAATTCATGATAGATCCATTCGTAAATATACCCACGGGTACCAGGGTGTTGAATAGAAAAACGTTTCATCCCCATAAATGAATCCTTATCTTTTATTTTTATACGAAACGACCATTTATTATTCTGTAAATGATCGGTCATGTGGCCTTTTAAGCGAAGCTTCATTTTAATTTTTTTATTTTGATATTCAAGGGTAGCAGGAACGTAATCCCCATCAAGGTCGTTAATAATTACACCGCGTTCCAATGCCTGCTGACGGTTTTTTTCTAATTCTTTGATGTCCTTATCCTTTATTTCAATGGAAATAGTTTCAGGGTTGGCATTTCTTCCATTCCAATAGTTAGAAGAAACTGTTGTTGCAAAATCCAACAAACCCGTATACCCCTTGGTTTTGAGTTTGTCTGAAGTAATATACCATACCGTAGCAATAATTATTAATAATAAAAACAGTAAATTTCTTTTTGTAAGTATGTACCGGCCAATAAAGCTGTTCTTAAAAGCTGTTTTTATGGTATCATTTTCTCTTATAATCATTTGGTATATGCCTCTTTAGTATTTTGCACAATAATTCCTTCGTCATTTTGAGGTACAATTTCTTCACTTGTTATTATGGTATAAATAAACATTGCTAAAAATGCAAACGCGCTTAATGAACCAACCAGCCACGATTCAAACATGGCAGAAAATAAAATACCGAACATGATTGGAAATGCGTACATGGTTTTTTCAGAAGCCCTGATAAACATCATAACATAAGAACGTAAATAAATTAACAATCCTATCAATCCCTGGTCCATCCAAAATGTTAAAAAGGAGTTATGGATTCCCCCCTGATGTTTTAATTTTGATAATAAGTCATAATTTTGACGCATAAAGTATTCATTATAGGCAAAACCTTTTCCAATAAAAAAATTATGCTGAATATGTTGCCATGCAAATTGCCATGCAACATACCTGCCACTTCCTTCTTCTAGGGTATTAATTCTGAAAAAATTTCCTAATCCCAACGATAATATTATGGATGTAAGGTTATAACTTATTATTTCAACTACAAATAAAGTTATTAAAAGTAATATAAAACCAAGAAAGGGGGACAAGCCAAAAAATCGTTGAAAAAAATAAAATATAAGTATAGCAAGAACAGCGTTTCGGGAGCCGGTTAAATATATAGAACATAAAATAGCAATGTATATAATAATTTGTTGCTTCTTGTTAAAAAGCTGAGGAAAAAAATCGGTCAACACAAAAAATATCATAAAAGTTAATACACAATATATCCCCAAACCATTAGGGCTCCCAAGTACCCCTCTGTATCTTTGTAAGCTTAAATTCGCTACTTCGGGTGCGATATATTTAAGTATTAGCCCCGCTATAAGTGTTGTGAACACAAAAAGAATAAATCGTTTTAAAAACTCTTGTTCATATTCCCGGAATAATTTAGTTACGAAATTTGGAACAATTATAAAAATCAATATATAAGAAACAGTTTTTTGAAAACTTGTAAAAATAAAATCATCATTAATACTAAAACACATTGTAAAAAAAGAAAAAATAAAAAAAGGAATAAATATTTTATATAGTTTATTGAAGGGAGTAAAGCTGTTAAGGTCAAAAAATATAAAAACAGCTAAAATCAGAATATATATATTCTTTATATTTTTTGCGAAATACAGATAGTCTTCAAGGCTGTCAGATAATATCAAAATAAATAAGAACCCCAAGAACAATTCTTCATACATTTCTTTTTTTTGCATTAAAAAAAGGGTGAGAGGCAGCACTATATAAATAGCCTGCTCTAGATACATTCCCGTTAAAATCCATACTAAGAATATAGCATATAATTGTATGTTTTCTTTGTAGTATTGAAGCACTTTATTGTATAAATAGGTGATTAAAACATCTCATTTCTTATTTTTTTTTCAAATTCATCAAGTTGTTGAAGCTGAATATAGTTACGTTTACGGGCAAAATCTTTTAACACATCAATATATGCCTCCCATTTTTTATATGACTCTATTGCACGCCATCTGTTAATATGTTCCTCCATTTCAGGAGCCAAAGAATATTGGAAATGATCGATTTTTTCAATGACCTTATATTCATTAAATGTATTGACCAGATGATACTTGAATCTGTTTATAAATAAATCTAAAAACTCTTTGTTCGTTAAGAGCTTTGTAAAGATAACGCCTATACTACCTGTTTCCCTGGCTTTTTGAAATAAATTTAACTGATAGGCATCAGTATTGATATAACCAAACCCCCAATCCGTATCATGCATCATCCAACGCCAACGCCCATCTTTATAATTTAGTGAATCAATGCCTTGTTGTGGACTTCTGTAGCGCCAGAATTTTACATTATTATTGGGCCAGTCACTATTACAGAAGTATATATTCGCTATTACAAAATCCATAAAGCTTTCTACATCAATTTGTTTTTTTACATATTCATAATTTATAGCCTGATTCAGGTCATTTTTTTTGAGATAGGTCAAGAAGGTTCCAAAACCAGCCACATCTCTTTTTTTTCCATAAAATAAAGTTCCATCCAGCTCCAAAATAACAATGCTGTCTATATTTACCTTATATTTATTTGCTATAAAATGTTCATCAAACCGCTCCCGTATGTTATGTATGCCCCAATACTCTCCGTTAAAAAAAACTATTGCAGGCCGGTATTGCTGCACATCCAATTTGAAATCAACCATTAATGACTGCATAAACGCATCCCTAAACATTGTTTTGTTCCAATCATTGCCAGAATTTCTGAGTATAAATGATTTATAATAAGTTACCGGATAACCAGGAAATAGGGCATAATTCAAACTGCTGATTCCATATTTTTTATCAAAAGAGATCCTTAAGGATTTTTGGCTAAAACTACGGGTTGCATTTCCGTTAATACGTATCTCTGCGGAACTTAAAAAACCCAGAGCGCCATTTGGTTCATAGAATTCCACATGTACAGGCCGTCCGGCATTGCTGCCTCGTTTCAAATAATTAGATGGATATTCCCACCAGGGAAGATCAAGAGGAATATCTTTACGGATATAATCATCCTTATCTTCATAATTTTTCCCCAAGACATATATTCCCTCTTTGTGTCCGAATAGATCACTGGCATTAATTGTTAAGGCTATAATCGGAAAGGTATACCTGTCATTCCCTTCTTTATCTACTAAAAATGTTCGGATTAATTCATGACTTTTTTTATTATTTCGGGAGATATTAATGGCGCGTAATACAGTTCCTTTAAATACATTTCCAACAGGGGGGGCCCACCGGGGAGATGTAGGTATGTTTGACAAATTATTGGGTTCATTTGTTCGATCTTTTATGATAATTGGTCCGGTATAAATGGTTGACTTTAAAGTAGGTTCAGAGCCATCAAGTGTATAGTAAATCTGTGTATTAGGTGTCACAGAAGTCAAAGTAACCGGGAAGGTGTTGGCATACAGGCCACCATTGAGAGAGCATTTAGGGGGTAAAAGTTGGTCACTATAAATAAGCTCCGGGAATTCATTCTTGTTGTTATCTGAAAATTTTATACTAAAAAACAATGATACTGCAGCGATAAAAAATATGATTATGAAAACAATAAGAGTTTCCAATGTGTTTAATGCTTGTGGTTTGGTTTTAAAAACAGGTTTCATGAATTTATATGAACACTCGATTAAGCCCCTGCAGGTATTTCGAACTTTTAGATAAGGTAAAAGGAAACATATTACTAACCGTCTTTGCTTCGGTTTCTAAGGATGAATCATATTTTAGTTCAAGTACTGTAGCTTTATGATCAATGGATTTATTGCTGAAGGTATTTCCTATGTATCCTAAACGATAATAAGTTAAATGATGATCTATGGTTACCCTGAAATTTTTGTCTGCAGATAAAAAATATTTCCGCATGTAGCAATTCAATAAGCTTGGTTTCAGTGATGACATTTCATTTTTTATTTTCTGCGAAAGCTGGTTTGTATTTATCGCACGTTCAAGCTGGTTTTTGCTAAATGATGTGTTGAGTTGAAAAGGGTTGAGCGGATAAGATTCTTTTTTTCCAAGTAACCCGTTTTTAATTTTGTATTCCAATACTGGTTTTTGAATATCCCCGAAAAGACTGCCATACCAACGAATACGCACTTTCATTCGTTTTGTCTCACCTTCTACATTTGAATAGTAATGGTGCATTCCCAATGTATCAAAGTAAATATTATTTACACTTCGCTCATGAAATACTTCATGAAAACAGGCGGGATGATATTTTATTATTTGCTCCACATCTGAATATGAAAAATCGGTGATTAGATATTTACGTTCATAGCGTAATGGTTCCGATTGTTCACTGTGTAGAAGCATTTAATAATAAATTAAAAATCGCGGGTATTGTCCATAAACGTAATGGCAATAGATGGATGAATGTTTTTAATATCTGCTTTAGCCTGTTCTAATTTTTCGAAATCATCGAATTCCACAAAAAATGATGCTTCAAAAGCAGAAGGGGTTTCATCTGTTCTTTTTAATTTTATACCTGAGCAGTATTTTTTTAATACTTCCACTACATTTTTTAGGTCAACTGTTTGAGGTTCATTGCTTGAAAGGGTTAAATACAAATTTTGTGCGCTATTATTTTTTTGATAGCGGTTAATCAACCATATTACAGTTATAAACCCTGTGAATGCAACAATTGTTAAAATAGTTAAATTGGCTCCACAACCCAAGCCGATGGCTATTGTTAAAAATAAATAGGTAAGTTCTTCAGGCTCTTTAATGGCTGCCCTGAATCGAACAATAGAAAGCGCTCCCACTAAGCCCAAAGATAGTGCCAATGAAGATTTGACTACAGAGATAATAAACATAGTAGCAATGGCCAGCACAATAAAATTCCTTGAAAAAGCTTTGCGGTTAGATAAGACATTGCCATAACGTACATAAACTTTTCCAAGAATATAAGCAAGCAGTGCGCATATGATAAAACTAAAAATAAAACCTGGAATGGCTTTAGGTGAAAATCCTGAAAGATGATCCACCAAAAATGTTTTTATGTCATTCATAAGCTATATATTGTTATTGTTCCTGCAAAACTACGCATTTTTACGATAATATTAGTTATCCAACAGAGATTAGAAAGTCTTATTTGGTAGTAGGAGCGGATATTTTTTGAATTTCAGCGATTGTTTGTAAAATTATATTTTTCCATAAAAACCGATGTCTTACTTTCTCTATGGAATTTTTTTTCATTTGAGCTAACACCCCCGGATTCATATTAATGAAATCATGAATAGCTGTTTGAAGCTCACTGACATTGCCTGTAGTGACCAATATTCCGTTTTCTTTATCTACCAGCTCCCTTAGCGCACCTACATCTGTTGCAATTACAGCCAAACCGCAAGCCATTGCCTCCAATATTGCAGTAGGCATACCTTCACTATAACTGGAACTTACTATTACATCACAGCCTTTTATAATATTTTTCAGTTCAGCAGTATTTTTAATTTCTCCATAATAGTTAATATTACTGTTTTTTAACTGCTTATCTCCAGGGATAGGGCCGATAAAATCAAAAGTAAACAGGTTATTTTCTGAACTATTGTTTTGAATTGCGCTATTGAGTAATTCAATTCCTTTTACTTTATCATACCTGCCAACAAATACAAATTTTAACAGTTCATTTTTAGTGGTTTTTAGATCAATACTTATCCACGATTCATCTATACCAACCGGAACTTCTATAACATCTTTTGTAATTTTTGTATTCTGATGAATCAATTCAGTGAGTTTTCCTCCCAAAGAGAAAACACGATCAGCATGTTGAAGATTATATTTTACGCATGGCCTGAAAAGAATATTGTTTAGGCGGTTTCGCAATCCGAATGCGGGTTGAAACATATTCAGGCCATGAAAATTTACACCGATAGGAGGGAGAGGATATTTTTTTGAGGTTTTTTGTTTTAAAAATTTCCAGCCTGTAAAGCCTTGAGCGTAAATAAAATCTGTAGGTTTTACCCGAATATATTTTTGAAATATATTTTTAGAGAACAAATATGATTCATAAATATAATGTCCCGGAAAGTAAGGCAATTTAGGAAAATCAATTAAAACAGGATGAATATACACTGATTCTTCAGGAGTAAAACAATTTTTAAAAAAAGATTTTTCGTTTAAGTTCCCGCGGGGATGATATAGATCGACTTCTATTTTATTTTGAGCAAAATATTTCGCGAGATAATAGGAATGTTTTTGTATGCCACCAATCACATGTGGATGTATTCCATCCGTTAACAGAGCTATTTTCATTGTATTGTTCTGAATTAATTTTCAGAATTTAATATTTTTTCTATCAGCAAGATAAAGGTACTGATTTGATTGGATTTTGAATAGACAGTTTTCATTTTATCTCCTGCATTTGCCGATAGTTTATTTCTCAGCTCTTCATCCGCCAATAACTTAAGAAGATTGATCTGAAGGCTTTTAAGTGGATTCTTATTTTCAATGAACAGAATGTCATTGGAAGTAAACAGGTCTTTTATGGTAGGAGCATCAGGCGCTATGATAGGAATTCCTGCCTGCGCATATTCAAATAATTTTAAGGGGCTTCCATACCAGTTGGAGCCGGGCATTACTCCGATCATAAAGGTTTCCTTTAATTCTTCTAATTTTTCCTCATTTACAAAACCGGTCATTTCTACTCTTTCTTTGAA
>JBQTHQ010000052.1:0-24209 GCA_052389695.1 Bacteroidota bacterium
TTTCTATCAAAAACCATAAACCTCCTGAGTTACAACTCTCACTTGTTTTAGATTAATTTTGGGGAAACTCCAGTAATATATATTCTTCGTATCTTTCTTTATTGTAATTACTGTTTTCAAGATCCATGCTCATACTTTTTAAAAAAGTATCGATCAGTTCCTTATCAATATGATAGCTGTTTACAGTGTCCTGGAAGCTGTGAAGTATTGGGTTTAAACTGATCTTAAGGTCAATGGCATCATGTGTTTCTTTAATGAAACGTTCCAGTAATTCTTTTTTGTTATGGGTATGAAAGCTGTCTACGATCTCATCCGCAAAACGTACGAAGCCATAAATAGCATGTACAGGATAAATAAAATCGCGGTGCAATAAGCTAACACCCAATGAAAAAGAGGTGCTGTAGTTGTTGGTAACCAGCTTGCTGCATTTGTAACATACTTCGTTATACAAATCTTTCATTTAAATGAGTTATGAGTTGTAAGTTATAAGTTTTTGTATTGTTGCCATTTTATTACTTATTACTTAAAGAGTTATGAGTTGTAAGTTATAAGTTATAAGTTTTTGTATTGTTGCCATTTTATTACTTATCACTTAATACTTATTACTTAAAGAGTTATGAGTTGTAAGTTAAGTTATAAGTTTTTGTATTGTTGCCATTATTACTTATCACTTAATACTTATTACTTAAAACTTTTTATTACTTCCCTTGCTGCAACCTGCCCCGAAATGATGGATGGCGGAACACCCGGTCCGGGAACAGTTAATTGCCCTGCATAATATAAATTTTTTACTTTTTTATTTTTTAATGCCGGTTTTAAAATGGCTGTTTGTGAAAGTGTATTCGCCAACCCGTAAGCATTACCACCAAATGAATTATAATCGCTCCTGAAATCATTGATCGCATAACTTTTTTTAACGATCACATGTTGTTTGATATGTTGGCCGGTTAAATGTTCCAGACGGTCCATCATGATATTATAATATCGTTCACGGATCTCTTCAGTATCTTCAATACCCACAGCAACCGGGATTAAAAGTACTAAATTTTCTTTTCCTTCGGGAGCCGCGCTTTTATCTGTTTTGGATGCGCAGGTAGAGTAGAATAGGGGATTGGATGGCCATTGTGGACGATCATAAATTTCTTCGGCATGAAGATCAAAAGGTGCATCAAAAAATAAATTATGATGTTGCAGGCCTTCAATTTTTTTATCGACACCAATAAAATACATTAAGCAGGAAGGAGCCATTTTACGCGACCTCCAGTAATCTTCATTGTAATTACGATATTCTTTTTCCAATAAATTTTGTTCGATGTGATGATAATCCGCCGCGGCAATTATAGCATCTGCCTCCTGTAAAATACCATTTGAAACAACACTTTCCGCCTTCCCGTTCTTTACATTTATTTTTTCAATGGTTTCGTTTGTTTTAATTTTTACACCCTGGCTGATCGCAATTTTTTCCATAGCTTCTACAATTTTAAACATGCCTCCCATGGGGTACCAGGTACCTAAAACAATATCCGCGTAATTCATCATGCTGTATAAGGCCGGAGTTTCATCGGGTTTTGCACCAAGGAATAAAACAGGGAATTCCAGTAGTTGAATCAATTTAGGATCACTGAAATGTTTTTTTATGTATTTGCTGATGGATTTAAAAAGATCCATACGTAATACAGCATTTAATATTCTGAGATCAATGAACTCAAGTAAGGATAAGCTGGGTTTGTGTACAAAATCACTCATGCTCACGTTGTACTTGTATTCGGCTTCCGCCAAAAATTTTTTGAGTTGTTCGCTGCTTCCCGGTTCATATCTTTCAAAGAGCTGGTAGAATTCATTCAGGCTGGCAGGAACCTTCATGACCTCTTCTTTGCTAAAGAATACAGCATAAGAGGGGTTCAGGCGTATTAAATCATAGTGTTCCGGAACGCTGGTGTTGAACTGTTTAAAATAATTTTCGAATACATCGGGCATCCAATACCAACTGGGACCCATGTCAAAAGTAAATCCATCAATTTCAAGTTTACGTGCCCGGCCGCCTATGGAATTGTTTTTTTCGAGAAGTGTAACATCAAAACCTTTTTTTGCAAGAGTAGTGGCTGCAGATAATCCCGCAAAGCCTGCACCTATTACAATTACTTTTTTTCTGTTCATTTAATGATAATATCTTTGTCATTTCGAACGTATGTGAGAAATCTTTTCAATAAAGAGATTTCTCCCTTTGGTCGAAATGACATTTGGTGGAAAATTATATTTTCTTCAGATCAGCGATCGTTTGAACAGGATTAGCGGAAGAGAAAACGGTATTGCCTGCAACCAATACATGGGCGCCTGTTTCAACTAATTTTTTATAATTTTTAAGATCCACACCTCCGTCAATTTCGATCAGCGCATCTGATTTTGTTGCACGAATGATTGTACTCAGGTCATGAATTTTATGATACGTATTCTCAATAAATTTTTGTCCGCCAAAACCCGGGTTAACGCTCATTACACAAACCAGGTCAATGTCTTTCATGATATCCGTCAGTTGATTTGCGGGAGTATGAGGATTAAGTGCAACACCGGCTTTCATCCCTAATGCTTTAATAGCTTGTATGGTTCGGTGTAAATGCGGACAAGCTTCTACATGAACTGTCAGAATATCTGCTCCCGCTTCTTTAAATGTTTGCAGGTAACGGTCGGGCTCCACGATCATCAAATGCACATCCAGCGGTTTATTTGCGTATTTTTTTATTGCTTTCAGCACCGGGAAGCCAAAAGAAATATTGGGAACAAATACGCCATCCATGATATCAATATGGAACCAGTCAGCCGGACTGTTATTGATCATTTCAACATCACGTTGAATATTTGCAAAGTCAGCGGATAAAATGGAGGGGGCGATAATATGGCTCATTGATCAGAATTTGTGGTAAAAGTACGTTTATTTTTTCTTGCTTTTTACTATTCCCAGTTTGCCGAATTCAATTCCAAGATCAATCCATTTTTCCAAAGCTTTTTCTGTTTTAAAACCACCTTCTTCCACAAATACAAATCCTTTCATGGCTCTGCCGGTAAAGATCATTGGTTTAGCATGCTGCATTTTTAAAATAGTTTCGTATTTTTCATCCAATACTCGCAGCATTATTTCATCCTTTACTACTCCAATACACATTTTATTTTTGATCATAAAGGCAATCCCGCCAAACATTTTCTTCTCAATAAAAGAGCATTTTTTGTCGCGAAGTTGTTCCGCTACCCTGTCGGCAATTATTTCGTTATATGCCATTATTGTTTTTCAAGTACTATTTTTAAATTGTTAAGTCCATCTTGTAGATCTTTGCCAAGCATCGCATCCATATCCATAAACAATAACATAATGTTCATTGGATAGGGCATTTTACCGCTGAAACCCCATTTTACTTTGGTTTGACTATCGCCCATCGCTTCTGTGGTCATATAGGCATCATCGTTAGCTTCAAAAGGAAGTTTAAAACGTAATTCAAAATCAACCCGTTCTCCTTCTGTAATTCCTTTGATCTCTTGTTCACCTTTTCCTACATCTTTATTACCTTCCCAGGCATAAATAAATCCAACAGTTCCATCTGTGCCTGTATATTCTTTTTTCATAGAAGGGTCTTTTTGATTCCAGACACTAAAATTATCCTGGTTTTTCACAAATTTCACATAATCAAAAACTTCCTGTTTTGGTTTATTGATGGCAACTTCTCTTTCTACTGCATATTCCTTTTTAACAAATAATGCAATGATCAATAGCAAAGCAACGATGGCTACAATTCCAAGTAATATTCTTTTTACAATTTTCATATGTTGTTTTTAGATTGGTTAAACTGGTGCAAATTTATACTGTTTTTTTCTCTCCAAGTAGTTTGCCTGAAATTATTCTTTTATTAATTTTTGTTGCAGCAATACCTGTTCTCCGGTGACCATGATCACATATATACCTTTTGAAAAGGTGCTTACGTCTATTTCATTAATGCCAATGTTCAGTTGTGTTTTAAAAACAAGTTCTCCCAGCATATTGTAAATAGAGGCATCAAGTACTTTTTGCTCATTGGACTCGATCACAATTTTATTAGTGGCAGGATTTGGGTAAATAACCGCGCTTGCCGAACTATTATTTTTTGATTGAACAGCGGTTGTAATAGTTAGTGTGTTCCAAATACAGTCCCATGCATCTTTAGTTTGATAATTAAAATCGGTGATCAGCGGCCAGTCGGTTTTATTAAAGAATTGCTCTATCCAGGAATAGCGGTCGGTGATACCCCATATTGTATAATCCTTGCAATGAGGTGATGCTATACAGGCTTCAAGAGCATCACAATAAACCTGTGCTTGCTGTTGAAATTTAAGAGCAGATGGACCGGAAAGATTTTCATTGATCGTTACATCGATCTCTGTAATATATACCTCTAAGCCCAATGCCCCTAACCGGTTCATTTGTGCGAGCACAGCCGCTTTGCCAGGAAAATTTTCAAGGCTCACATGCATTTGTAATCCAACACCATCTATTGGAACACCTTGTTGTTTAAAATGTTTTATGATGTTGTACAATGAATCTGCTTTTCTGGAAGCATTTCCCGGCAGTCCGGCACCATCTGCTCCATAATCATTGTAATATAATTTAATGGTGGGGTCAGCCTGCCTTGCATAATCAAATGCTTTTGCAATGTAATTTTTTCCCAATTTATTGTACCAGAAATTTGTTCGATAGCTGCAGGTATTGTCATCTATTGCTTCATTTACCACACACCAATGCGTAAGAGTTCCGGGATAATTGGTTTTATAATAATTGATGGTTGTCTGAATAAAATGTTGCATCATGGAATCTGTCTGAGCAGAAGTATAATTCGCATATTGTATCCATGCGGGATCTGATAAATGCCAAACGAGGTGTTCGCCTTTTACTTTAATTCCATTGATATGTGCCCATTTAATGGTAGCATCCGCCATGGAAAAATCATACCGGTCGGGATAACGTTTGATCTCTGCCATCAGAGGTCCCCATTCGGATGTAATGCTCATAGCATTTTGCCGTATCACTTCACGGCAAAGAGAATCACCGATATAATCAGGGCTAATAGCAAAACCAAGTTCAATGTTTGCAGCTTGAGCAGCTTGTTTTAATCCAACAGGAAGTACAGGTAAGGGAGGGTATTGATAAGCCGGATTAGTTATAAATTCAACATCATCTATCCACAGATCAACATTTACACCCGTGGGTGCTGCAATATTAAAATCAAAGGACCAGGCATGATTCAATGCAGAGTCGCGGTTTACAGGCTGGGTGGTCCAGCTTGGTTGAGCTAATGTAGCAAGGTTAACCGTGAACTGTTGCCAGTTGGAAGTAAGTGTGCCTGCTGTAGTGCGGTACCAACTGTAATCAGTGATGGGTTTACATTCCAGGTGCATTTCAATGGGATAAGCTGAGCCTTTTGCTTTAAAACGCACCTGGCTGTATTTATGCATGTCGAGTCCGCTTAGCCCGCTGAACTTTAACATCATACCTGCAGTAACATAAGCTCCTGTTCCGGTATTGAACCGGGCGCGTACGGCTTTGGTACCGCCGGTAATTTCATTTCTAAAGATACTTACAGTTCCATTGTTATTTTCCGGATAACAATATACTCTCCAGTTTGCCCAGTTATTAGCGATCAGATCACCATCTTCAAAATCATCAATGGGAATAGTTTGCTGGCTATAAGAGTTTAATGTAACCAGAAGAATAGTGAAGAGTAGAAACAATGACCTCATATGTTATTTTTGATATAGTGTAAATATAAAAAAGTTTGCGCATATTTTTATTGGATATTGTATGCTTTGGTTTTTATTTTATGTTTGTAGAATAATTCAATGAAAAACCAATTAAAAATATAAAACATGAAATTAACACCAGGACAAAAAGCGCCACTGTTTACATTGCCGGATTCGGATAAAAAACCGGTTTCACTGGCAGATCAAAAAGGAAAAAATGTAGTGCTATTGTTTTTCCCGGCAGCATTTACAGGTACTTGTACAAAAGAGTTGTGCCAGACACGTGATGAGCTTTCATTTTATAATGATCTGAATGCAACAGTATATGGTATTTCTGTAGACATGCCATTTACATTGGCAAAATTCAAAGAATTGAATAATTATAATTTTACCTTATTGTCTGATTTTAATAAAGTGGCATCACCTGCTTATGGGGCAATGTATGATGAGTGGATCAGCGGTTTAAAGGGGGTGAGCAAACGCGCATCTTTTGTAATTGATAAAGAAGGTGTTGTACAGCACGCTGAAGTACTTGAAAATGCAAGCGACTATCCGAATTTTGATGCGATCAAAGCTGCCTTGAGTAAATTGAAATAATTACACTGCTTAATCATTGTCATTCTGAGTGAAACGAAGAATCTTGCTTTTAGATAACTATGTTAAATTAAACAAGATCCTTCACTTCGTTCAGGATGACAGTTATAAAATAATTTCTCGGATGTTCATTTAATGCGGTATCACATCCTGCCGTGGAGCTACATAATTCATCTTGCTGAAGTAATAAAGAACTTTCTTTTTGTTTTCCAGTTCAGAAAGCACCATCTTTTTCATGGTGATGTTTTCAATAGGTGTTGTTCGGCCATCCCTGACGATCGTGCCATTCTCAATTTTCCACACTCCCGTTTGCGACTGATCTGCTATGGTTTCTTTATACTCGCCATTCTCATTAAATTCAATGGTCCTTGAACCGGGATTTTTATTTTTTGAACCGGTTGAAACAGAATCCAGTTTCCATTTACCTATAACAGTAGGGATGCTTTTTCTGCCTTTTGTCCTAAGTGTATCAGTTTGTGCTGATAAAACAATTGCAGCAAAAAGAAAAAGCGATGTGATAACTATTTTTTTCATGATCAATGATCTTCGGTTTTTATACACTCAAAAGTGCAAATCCTGCACCCATTAAAATCACTATAAATTTAAGAAGATTAAAACGATGATTTTCACTTGATTCAAAAAGAATGGTGGTGGAAATATGTAAAAAGATACCTACCACTACCGCCATGATCCTGTCGAAATAAACGGAAAAGTTCCCGATCATATTTTCTCCGATAGCATAACTGGTAAAGGTACCCAGTGGTGTAATTAATGCAAAAACGATCAGCCATAAAATAGCTTGCTGTTTACTGATGTGTGAATGCAATAGCATGGTCATTAAAGCGATGGCAATAGGTATATTATGAAAAATAATTCCGGTAAGTAATGATTGATGAGAAGCGGTGGATGTATTTGCAAGCGGCATTCCTTCTAAAAATGAATGAATGGAAAGGCCGATCATCATGGCATATGGGAAAGCCGTATGATGGTGATCATGCTTGTGGATGTGAATGTGTCCGTGCTCAATACCTTCCGAGAAAAATTCTAAAAGGATCTGCGCAAAAAATCCGGCTAAAATATAAACACCTATATAAGGCGTTCCAGATAAATAAATTTCGGGGATCAAATGAAGAACACTGATCGCGAATAAATAGGCCCCGCTGAAAGAAAGTACCAGCTTTAAATTTTTACTGCTGATGTTAATGAATAGAACACTTACTCCGCTAATGATAACAGATAAAAAAAGCAGTATGTACATCCAGTAATTCATGATTAAGTCAAAAGTTTTTAAGTCAAAAGTCAAAAGCCAGAGTCAAGTTTCTTTTGATCCCGATAGCTCGGGATTGGCTTTATTCTTTCTCGATTTTTAATTTTTCTGAGCGATAATAATCAACCTCTCCGATTTTCCTTCATTAAACTTCTCCAACTCATAATTGCCCAGCAAATGTAGTACTTTAAGTTTTTTAGCTGAAAAGTATTTTTCAAGATCATCAAGTGTTATCATTTTCAAACGCTCCTGAAAGTGATAATTATTTCCCTTATCTGAAAACTGAATGTCTTTTACAATAAAATCGTTTTCGGTTTTTTTACGGATATTAAATGTGATATCATCAACAATGTGTAATTCTTCCGGAACAATATCCCTGACAGCTTTTTGAATATTTAAAAAATCAAGTACAAAAATACCATTGGGTTGAAGTGCTTTATAAATAGAATCAATTGTTGCTATATCATCACGTTCATTATCAAAGTAACCAAAACTGGTAAACAGGTTCAGTACATAATTAAAATAATTGATCCGAAAAGGTTTACGCATATCATGTACGAAAAAATGCAGTTTTTCATTTTCGCATTGTGATGCATGAGTGATGCTTTGCCGAGAAAGGTCAATACCGGTTACATCAAATCCTTTTTTGTTCAAATAGATGGAATGTCGCCCCTTTCCGCAAGCAAGGTCTAAAAAGCGGGAATCTTTCTCCGGTTTTAAAAGTCCGATCAGCTTATCAATGAACAGTTCAGCTTCCTTGTGATCACGGTGTTTGTATAAAATATGATAATAGGGTGAATCAAACCAGTTTTCAAACCATTGTATAGATGCAGTAGCCATATAGTTTACAAAAATAGTCAATATTTTATGGGCCTGTCATTTTTGCATAGGGAGCTAAATGGTATTATCTTTGTACTGTTCAATCAAAATTTAAAAACTATACAAATACTATGGAAACTAACAATTTCAATTATGTTCAATCGCAGGAAGAAAGTGGAACCTTGTCAAAAACATTTATGGCAAGCGTATTTTCCTGGATGTTTGCAGCATTGGCCATTACTTCTATTGTGGCTTATTATTTTGCCGGCAGTGCCGAATTACTTTCTTTATTAGTGAATATGGAAGCGGGAGGTTTAACAACACTTGGATATGTGGTTATGTTTGCTCCTATTGGTTTTGTTTTGGCAATGTCATTAGGTTTTAACCGTTTTTCGTATCCTGTGATATTGTTTCTGTTCTTGTTGTATTCTGCTGTTATGGGAGCCAGCCTTAGTTTTATCTTTCTGGCTTATACTGCAAGTTCAATTTTTGGAACATTTCTGGCTGCTTCGGGTATGTTTGGTTTAATGGCAGTAGTGGGTTATACTACCAAAACCGACCTGACCAAATTCGGTTCCATCATGATGATGGGCCTGGTTGGTATCATAATAGCAAGCATTATTAATTGGTTCATTGGCAGCAGCGGCCTGGATTATATTATCAGCTTTATAGGAGTTTTGGTATTTACAGGACTAACTGCCTATGATGTACAAAAATTAAAACGTATTGGTGCAGGAGTGGAATTTGGAACAGCAACTACCAGCAAGCTGGTTATCATGGGTGCTTTAAACCTTTACCTTGACTTTATCAATCTATTCCTTATGTTATTGCGCTTATTTGGCGATAGAAAATAACTCCCAACACCTAATTATTATTGATTTTAAGCAAAAAATTTTAACCGGAATTTGTACAAACTCCGGTTAAAATTTTTGTTTTAATATTTTATACTATATTTGCAGCCCAATAAACATTAATTGTTTGATTTTAAACCGTTTATAGAAATGACAAAGGCAGACATTATCAACGAAATTTCAGAAAAAACAGGAATCGAAAAAGTAGCTGTACAGGCTAGTGTAGAAGCGTTTATGAAATCAGTGAAACATTCAATGGAAAGTGGTAAAAATGTTTATTTAAGAGGATTTGGAAGTTTTATTGTAAAAAAACGTGCGGAAAAAACCGGAAGGAATATTTCAAAAAACACGATCATCATTATTCCGGCTCATTATGTTCCGGTATTTAAACCCGCAAAAACATTTACTGAGAAAGTAAAGAGAAGCGTTAAGAAAGAAGCATAAAATAATTAAGGAGTTAGGATTAAGGAATTAGGATTCATTTAAATCCTAAATCTAAAAATCCTAAATCCTAAATAAAATGAAGCCTGTAAATAAAAAACAAATAGTAGTAATTGCAGGCACATTAATAGTCATCGTTCTTTTTTTATTTGCAAATACAAGTCTTCCAGACAAAAAGGAAGAGGTGAAAACAGCTGAACATACTCACGATGATACCGAGGTGTTAAAATTGGTCGAGAGTGCTAAAAGCATGTTAAATGAAGATCAAAAAAGTAGGATCAGGCAATTGGAAGAGGCTACAACTTCTTCTCCTGATAAAAAAATAGCTTTTGAGAACCTGATCGATCATTGGGATAGTCTTCGTAAGCCCGCTGTTGCAGCTTATTACATGGAGCAGGCAGCCATTGCTTCCCCGGTTGAAAAAAACTGGCTCGAAGCAGGTAACCGTTATTATGCTGCAACCCGTTTTGTAAAAGAAGATGAAAAACACCTTCTTTTTGAAAAAGCGATGGAATGTTTTGAGAAGACATTGGAGCAAAATCCTAAAAATGTGGAAGCCAAAATTAACCTGGCGGCCTGTTATGTGGAAGGTAGCCCTGATCCGATGAAAGGTATTGGAATGTTAAAGGAAGTGGAAAAAACAGATTCGAATAATATCAATCTGCAGCTCAATTTTGCTTTCTTTTCAGAAAAATCTGGACAATGGGATAAGGCCATTGCACGCTTTGAAAAAGTATTGAAGATACAACCCGAATTCATTGAAGCTTATTTGCATCTTGCGGATGCCTATCAACAAAAAGGAGATACGGCCAAAGTAATAGAAAGCTTAGAAAAATACATTAAGTTGGTAGATGATGTGACTATCAAAACAGAAGTAAAGGAATACATTAACAAATTAAAGAAATCTTAAAAACTAATTACAATGCCAAGCGGTAAAAAAAGAAAACGTCATAAAATGGCTACTCACAAACGTAAAAAACGTTTGAGAAAAAACAGACATAAGAAAAAATAATCCCTAAAACGGGTTTTTTAGACGGTGCCACACGCTATGGATATGTGTAGCATTAGGTTAAGAATGAGAAACTTTCTTTCTCTTTGATTTCATATACCTGTCTGTATTCTTCCGGAAACACCGGAATTTAGCACCAATCAAAAAAACAAATTTATTTATCCGCAAGCTCCAAAACGGAGTCTTGGGATAATTGTATTTATTTAAAAAAATTAAAGTGAACAACGAATTAATAATAGATTCAAAACCATCTGAAGTTGTTATTGCCTTACTAAATGATAAGCGGTTAGTAGAATTGAACCGTGAAAAAAGTAACAACAACTTTTCTGTTGGCGACATTTATCTGGGACGCGTCAAAAAAGTAATGCCCGGTTTAAATGCAGCCTTCGTAGATGTGGGGTATGAAAAAGATGCATTTCTGCATTATCTGGATCTGGGCACACAAGCTCTTTCCCTTGCAAGCTATACCAAACTTGTACAAACAAAAAAACAATCCACTTCCAACTTAATGTATTTCAAGACGGAGAAGGATATCCATAAAGATGGAAAGATCGGTAATGTGGTTAACTCCAACCAGCAAATACTGGTACAGATCGCTAAAGAACCAATCTCTACAAAAGGTCCACGTATCACTACCGAGATATCATTAGCGGGGCGCTACCTGGTATTGATCCCCTTTGCAGATAAAATATCTGTATCTCAAAAAATTACAACCAATGAGGAAAAGAATCGGTTAAAACGTTTGATCGCCAGTATTAAACCAAAGAATTTTGGTGTGATCATCCGTACAGTTGCTGAAGGAAAAAGTGTTGCCGATCTGGATGCCGATCTGAATGACCTGGTAAAAAAATGGGAGCTGTGTTATGAAAATTTAAAAACAGCACAGCCTGCACAAAAAGTATTGGGTGAGATCGATCGGACTTCTGCTATATTGCGCGACTTACTGAATGCAAGCTTTAATAGCATTCACGTGAATGATGAAAAATTATTTGAGGAAATAAAAAGTTACCTGCATACCATTGCTCCCGATAAGGAAAAGATCGTAAAACTCTATAAAGGTACTGTACCGATCTTCGAAAATTTTGGTGTGGACCGTCAGATAAAAGCTTTATTTGGTAAAACAGTAACGATGAAAAGCGGTGGTTACCTAATCGTTGAGCACACAGAGGCATTGCATGTGATAGATGTAAACAGCGGTAACCGTGCAAAATCAGATAAGAACCAGGAAACAAATGCATTGGATGTGAACCTGGAGGCTGCGGTAGAAGTAGCCCGTCAATTGCGCCTACGCGATATGGGAGGGATCATTGTAGTTGATTTCATTGATCTTCATTCATCAGAAAATAGAAAACTTCTGTTTGAAAAGATTCGTGAGGAAATGTCGAAAGACCGGGCGAAACACAATATTTTACCACCAAGTAAATTCGGTCTGATACAAATTACCCGTCAGCGTGTACGACCCGAAATGAATATCGTTACCGTTGAAAAATGTCCTACCTGTGGTGGAAGCGGAGAGATACAGGCAAGTATTTTATTAGTTGATCAGATAGAAAATAATTTACGTTATATCTTAAAAGAACAAAATGAATCAGGTGTTACACTTTGTGTACATCCTTATTTAGAAGCATATTTGACCAAAGGACTTATTTCTTTAAGACGTAAATGGAGTTATAAATACAAGAAGAAGATTTCTATTCGTCCTGTGGAATCTTATAATTTCCTGGAATATCATTTTCTGAATAAAAAGGAAGATGAGATCAAGATATAATCTACGAAATACAAATTTGTACTAATTTACGAATACGAATTTGTACGAATGAAGTCAAATGCTCTTGGTTGCTGAATATTTATTTTCTCTGCGTCCTCCGCGAATTTTTTGCGCTCTCTGCGGTTAAATTATCCTGGGATAAAAATTTGAGTGTATTGATTTCTTTAACTTAAAGGGAGTTGATTGAGGTCAATTTGTCAGATTTAAAAAAGGGAATGGCTTTTGACTGCTATAAAGCCAAAAAATAGCTATTTTTATACCCCTTACAATTAATTATAGATAGATGTTAGATTTTATCACCAAGAGTGTTTCCAAGTTTTTTGGAACTAAATCCGATAGAGATTTAAAAGAGATACAACCCATTGTTGATCAGATATTAGCTGAATATGCTAAACTTTCCGGTTTAAGCAATGATCAATTGCGTGCAAAAACAACTGAATTCAAAAAACGTATTGCTGATCATAGCTCCAAAGAGCAAAGCCGGATCAATGAGCTTCGCACAAAAGTTGATACTGAACTGGAACTGGATGTGGAATCAAAAGAGAAGATGTATGAGGAGATAGATGAATTGGAGAAGCAGATCATCAAAAACAATCAGGAAATTTTAGATGAACTATTGCCTGAAGCTTTTGCAGTAATGAAAGAAACTGCAAGACGTTTCAAGGAAAATCAAACGATAGAAGTAACTGCAAGCCAGATGGACCGCGATCTTGCAACAAAGCGTGAATCAATTGAAATTAAAGGTGATAAAGCATTCTGGGGTAATAGTTGGGAAGCAGCCGGAAATACAGTGACCTGGGACATGGTGCATTATGATGTACAGCTTATCGGCGGTATTGTGTTGCATCAGGGAAAGATCTCCGAGATGGGAACCGGTGAAGGAAAAACATTGGTAGGTACCTTGCCGGTATATTTAAATGCGCTTACAGGCAGAGGTGTTCACGTAGTAACGGTAAACAATTATTTGGCTAAACGTGACTCGGAATGGAACGGGCCCTTGTTTGAATTTCATGGTTTAAGTGTTGATTGCATTGATAAACATGAACCTAATTCACCGGAACGCAGACAGGCTTATTTAGCTGATATCGCATTCGGTACCAATAATGAATTTGGTTTCGATTACCTGCGTGATAACATGGCACGCAGTCCGGAAGACCTGGTACAACGCAAACATAATTATGCCATTGTGGATGAGGTGGATAGCGTATTGATAGATGATGCGCGTACTCCTTTGATCATTTCAGGCCCTACGCCAAAAGGAGATAACCAGGAATTCGCTCCATTAAAACCGCGAATTGAAAAAATTGTAAATGCACAAAAAGCATTTGTAAATACTGCTTTAACTGATGCTAAAAAACTGATCGCTGAAGGGAAAGTAAGTGAGAAAGAAGGAGAAGGAGGAATGGCGCTGTTACGTGCGTATAGAGGCTTACCCAAAAATAAAGCACTCATCAAATTTTTAAGTGAACCGGGGAATAGGGCATTGCTGCAAAAAGTGGAAAATTTTTATATGCAGGATCAAAGCCGTGAAATGCATAAAGTAGATTCGGAATTATTTTTTGTGATCGATGAAAAACATAATAGCATTGAACTTACCGAAAAAGGGCTTGAATTAATTTCCATTTCTGCTGAAGATGCTAAATTCTTTGTGTTACCGGATGTTGGTGCTGAAATAGCAGAACTTGAAAAAGTAAACCTTAGTAAGGAAGAAAAAGCAAAAAAGAAAGATGAGTTGATTCGTGATTTTTCTGTTAAATCAGAACGGGTGCATACCATCAATCAGTTATTAAAAGCATATACCTTATTTGAAAAAGATGTAGAGTATGTGATCATTGAGGGTAAAATTAAAATTGTGGATGAGCAAACCGGCCGTATTATGGAAGGCCGCAGGTATTCAGATGGTTTGCATCAGGCAATTGAAGCCAAGGAAAATGTGAAAGTGGAAGCTGCTACACAAACCTATGCAACGGTTACCTTACAAAATTATTTCCGTATGTACAGTAAACTGGCAGGTATGACAGGTACTGCGGAAACAGAAGCAGGGGAGTTCTGGGATATTTATAAACTGGATGTAGTGGTAATTCCTACCAACAGGCCAATTCAGCGTAAGGATCATGAAGACATGGTTTACAAAACCAAGCGCGAAAAATACAATGCCTCCATTGAGGAGGTTGCAAAATGCGTAGCGGCCGGAAGGCCGGTATTAGTTGGTACTACATCTGTTGAGATCTCTGAATTATTAAGCCGCATGTTGAAACTGCGCGGTATCAAACACAATGTACTGAATGCAAAATTACACCAGCGTGAAGCGGAAATAGTTGCGGAAGCCGGTAAGGCAGGAACAGTTACCATTGCTACCAACATGGCCGGTCGTGGTACGGATATTAAATTAGGGCCCGGTGTAAAAGAAGCAGGTGGTTTAGCCATCATTGGTACCGAGCGCCATGAGTCAAGGCGCGTTGACCGCCAGTTGCGCGGCCGTGCAGGCCGCCAGGGTGATCCGGGTTCATCACAATTTTTTGCATCACTGGAAGATGACCTGATGCGTTTATTCGGTTCGGAACGGATCGCGAAAATGATGGACAGAATGGGAATAGAAGAGGGCGAAGTGATCCAGCATTCCATGATCACCAAATCAATTGAACGTGCGCAAAAGAAAGTGGAAGAAAATAATTTTGGAACACGTAAACGTTTGATCGAATATGATGATGTGATGAACTCACAGCGTGAAGTGATCTACAAGAAAAGGCGCCATGCTTTATTTGGTGAGCGTTTAGCAATTGATATTGCTAATTCTATTTATGATACCTGTGAGTCGATCGTGAGTGAATATCATGAGGTAAAAGATTATGAAGGATTTAATATTGAAGTGATCCGTGTATTATCTGTAGAATCGCCTGTTACTGAAAATGAATTTACCAGCCTGAATGAACAGGAAGTGTTGGAAAGATTATATCAAAAAGCAGATGCGGGTTACAATAATAAAAATGAACTTATTGCAAGCAAGGCATTTCCGGTTATCAAGGATGTGTATGAAAACCAATCACAAAATTTTGAGAACATTGTAACACCTTTATCAGACGGACTAAAAACATTACAGGTAGTAGTGAACTTGAAACGTGCGTATGAAACAAAAGGGCGTGAACTGGTATTGGGATTAGAAAAAGGAACAGCATTATCAATGATCGATGATGCATGGAAAGAACATTTGCGTGAAATGGACGAGTTGAAACAATCGGTTCAAAGCACGGTGGGTTACGAACAAAAAGATCCTTTGCTTGTATATAAACTGGAATCATTTAAATTGTTCAAACAAATGGTGAGTAATGTGAACAAAGAAATTGTTTCCTTCCTGATGCGCGCTAATTTACCAAATGAAGGACAAAATATCCAGCAGGCAAGAGTACAACATGCGCCTAAAGAGCAGGTGCAAACCGGCAGGACCGAAGTTTCAAATGAAGCACAAAACAAACCGAAGCCACAACCTGTAAAGGCCGAACAAAAAATAGGACGTAATGATCCTTGTCCTTGTGGCAGTGGAAAGAAATATAAGCAGTGTCACGGGAAGTAAATTATTGCTTTATCGATGCTTGATATTGTAATAATATCTTTTTCTTTTAAATCAGCAGCTTTGAATTGTACATAGCCTGTTCGATCATCAGTAGTAGCAAGAACAAAAATATTTATGGTCATTTTCAAACTAAATATGCAGAGAATCGGGCGGGGCTAATAGATCAAAACAGGTTCGCGCCTCATAAAATCTATAATCTCCTGGTATGCTTTTTTCTTGGAGTTATAAAAACTGAAGATCATATCCACATGTTTTGCTCCTTTTACGATTATTATTTTAGCATCCGGCTGATATCTTTTTAATACTTCCAGAAAATCGTTATTACCATTCGTTACATTTGGATAAGTACTGCCCCCAACATAGATCATAAAAGGCGGCATCTCCCTGTGTAAGTTATAAACAGGAGAAGCTTTTTTCCATTGATTAGTATCTTTGGTAAAAACAGAAAGGTAAACATCTCTTTTATATTTATCATTCTTTAAAAGATATTTGTGCATATCCAGTCCGAATGCATCAATAAGTATCACTCCTTTAATGGGATTTTTCATATTCATTTCTTCAAAATACTGATCATCCGTGGCAACAAGAGCAGCCAAATGTCCGCCGGCAGAATGCCCCGAAATAAATATTTTATTAGTATCGCCACCATAACCTGTAATATTCTCTGTTATCCATTTAACGGATCTTACAACATCTCTTGAGATCTCATCATATGTGGTTGGACATTTTCTATAATCAATAACTACTGTCACCACTTCTTTTTTTGCCATTCTTTTTCCAAAAAAATTATAAGTAGATTTTTTTCCGACATTCCAGTTACCCCCATGAATGAACACCAATACATCTTTTGGCTTGCCCGGCTTTTTAGGAGAAAATACATTGAGCCTTAACTTATGTTCAGGACTGTAAACAATATTTTTTGATTGAATAACATGTCTGAAGGAGCAACCCGAAAGTAACAGGCCACCTGATAAGATAAAAAATAAATAATTGAAATATCGGTTCATGTTAAACATCTGTGGGCTGTGATAACAATTCATTTACGAAAGATATGGTCCATTAGATGTTATGTACCTTCTACAACAATCATTTTTGTTATAGCGGTACGTTGCCTGATACTTTTAGCGGGGGCGTATTCCGTAGAACCCCACCATTGTTTTGCACGTTCAGCGGTAGGGAATTCTAATACTACAATTCGTTCAGGTTTCCATTCACCTTCCAATGTTTCTGTTTTGCCGCCACGTATTATAAACCTGCCATCATAAGCAGAAATACTTCCGGGCGTAAGCTTTTTATATTCTTCGTATTCTTTGGGGTCGTTTACTTTTACTTCTACAATAATGTATGCAGGCATATTTTATTTTTTATAGTTTTTTTCATAAATAGCGATCCATTCTTTTACTGTCATTTTAGATGCCAGTTCACCAATGAGTTTGAAAGGGATCTGCTCAGGTTTTTTAAAACGGATACAGCTTTTTCCCATATCGAGTTTGGTGCTTTGTTTTGCATATTCAGTGGTAAACCATTTAAAAAGATCTTTATCTGCATATATTCCCATGTGGTAAACTGCGATAAAATTCTTCTGGGATGCAATTCCCATAAAAGGCAAGGGTAGTTTTGGGTCGCAATGGTAACCATCGGGATAAATGGAGTGGGGTACGGCATACCCCATCATTCCGTAACCCATTATTTCCGCAAATCCTTTTGGGATATTTTTACGAATTACTTTTCTTAGTTCACTCATTGCTTTTTTCCTGTCTGCAGGAAGAGAAGCAATGTATTCATCCGGCGTTTTTGCTTTTGAGATCATGATTTTTTATTTATACTCAACAATTTGTTTTAAATGATGTTCTAAATGTTCTACATAATCATTGAACAACCATTGGATAGTATGATTCTTTTCTCCCCCGGTATTACATTCTTTAGTTACAATATGATTCGGGATATATTTGATCAATGCTATCAAATGTTTGTTGTAGGTTGTCCAAAATTCAATTAATTGTTTATCTGATTATAACGGCTGCAGGCATTCCAATTATTTTGATCATAAGAGATCTGCGGTATATTTTCAAATTGAGCCCTTACAAAACGTTGATGGTTATTGGTGGCACTGTCAATGAGATGCCCCAGGATCTCTTTTTTACTCCATTTGCCCGGTCGTGGTTTGTTTGTAAAATCATTTTCAGGGATCTTTGACAACAATCCGGGGATAGTATCGCAAAGATGCTGGAGACGATTTAACGGTTCTGTGGTCATGTGTTAGCCGTTGTTAGATTAAATCAATGCTACAAATAATAATAAACTTTTTACTAATCCACATTTAAATTTTAATTTCGGCCTGACAGCAGAAAACTACGTAAATATATTTATATATTTTGAAGCATACAATGTCTTTGCAAACCATCTTTAACGATTGCATTTTAAGCATTACCCGTTATGAACCGGTGCATGGCGGTGATATCAACCGTGCATGGTGTTTATACAGCGGAGATAAGAAATATTTTTTGAAGGTGAATGATGCAGCGGTTTATCCCGGACTGTTTGAAAAAGAAGCAAAGGGGTTGAGATCATTGCGTGATAACTGCTCGTTAATAATTCCGGATGTTATTAAAACAAGCGTTGTGGAAAAACAACAATACTTGTTGCTGGAATGGATCGATAAGAGTGGTATCCAGCTTGGCTTCATGAAAAATTTTGGCAGCGAATTAGCAAGACTTCATCAAAAGGAACAAAAATATTTTGGATGGAAAGAAGATAATTACATTGGGACATTGCCTCAGAAAAATACGCTTCATTCAGAATGGCATTCGTTTTATACAGAGTGCCGTATTATGCCATTGGTAAAGAAATTACATGATTCAGGTATATTCTCAAAACAGGATATTGAAAGTGCCGAGAAAGTTTGTAACAAACTGGAACAATTATTTCCTAAAGAAAAATCTTCATTACTGCATGGCGATCTGTGGAGCGGTAATTTTATGATAAGCTCGAATGGAAATGCGGCTGTTTATGATCCGGCAGTTTATTATGGCCATCGTGAAATGGATCTGGGAATGACGCTCCTGTTTGGAGGATTTGATAAAAAATTTTATGAGGGTTATAATGAAGTGTATCCTTTGGAAAAAAACTGGCAGCATCGGGTACCATTAACCCAGCTGTATCCATTGCTGGTACATGCTGTTTTATTTGGCGGGCATTATATTCAAAGTGTGAAAAATAATTTTACAAAATTTCAATAAAATTCAATGGAAGCTTTGTATAGATTTAATATTTACACAGAGCTTTACAGAGTATACACAGAGTTACACGGAGAAAAGTAAGGGATACTTTCAGCGATTCTCTGTGACTTCTCAGTGTTACTCTGTGAAACAATTTTATAATGGTTTTCTGGAAAGCCTGCCTGTAAGTAACCGTTTAAATAAGATAATGAGGTTTTTAAATTATTCTGTAACTACAATTTTTTTAGTTGCACGCGAAGTTTCAGAAACAAATTGCAGGTGATAAATTCCCGGAGAAAGGTCTGAAAGAGGAATATTTAATAAATGACTGCCGCTTGAATAATTTTCTTCCGGATATGTAATAACAGTTCTTCCAAGCATATCTACTAATTGTATACTTAGATTTTCATCCGCATTAAAATTCATGGCTACATTCAGGTGATCTTTAGCAGGATTGGGATAAACTGTAAATGCATTATCCAACAAATTGTTATCTGTTATTCCAACAACACAATTCCCCGGCATATTGGCATCCATCCAGGCGGTACGGCTGCTGATCCATAATTTCATTGTATCCACTTGCCCCTGGAAAGTTTCAGTAAAATCCCAACGAGCAAAATGCCTCACATGCGCACCGGTACCTGAAACATAATTTGCCATACTGTCGATCCGCTGAAAAATGCGGGCAGTGCTTAAGGTTGTTTGACGTAAAGTAGTCCAGCGGCATTTCAATTCATCTTTAAAAGCATTGTCCTCCAGCATACGACTCCACCAAAACGGAACAGGGTAGGATGAATTCACCCAGCAGGTCATTGTATAAGCCCAACCGCTTGGATCATCAAATCCGCACTGTTTGGGCTTTCCCCATGCTGAATTAAAATCCCAATAGGGCCCGGCAGCTAATTTTCCCCCTTTACTGTCTTTGTCTTTATGCATATAAGCGCTTCGTTTAAAGGCATCTATGCTTTTGCTCATTTCTATGATAATGAAATAATCAATAAAAGAACTTACGTTCATATACTTACGGTATCCGTTTACCGGATCAGCGAAATTTGGTCTTAGTAAAACTGTTTCAACACTATCCACATAATTCTGAATATAAGTAACCTGTTGAGGGGTGATCACATCCGGTTTAGGATAAACATATTTTACAAAAACCTGCGGTGATTTTTTTGTAGTAAAGCCGCTGTCACCTGTCCAGATGTTCTGATCCACTGCAATGATATATCCTCCTGTAAGCTCATCACCGGTATTATCAATAATATCAAGTTTCGAAATATCCAAACGATTTTTATCACGTTTGATCTTTTCTGTCAGTAAATAAACACCATGATAGGATGGGGTAAAAGCAAATTCCTGTTTTAAAACTTCACAGAATTTTGTACGGGATGACCAATGGCCCATTTCTCTTGCCATTTGATAGCTCATGGCATTTTTCATAAATGTTTGATCATCATAAGGTCCATACAATACCCAGTCATGTTCGCTGGGCATTCCCAGCAAAGGCATATTAAGTTCAAATCCTGCCGCGTCCCGTAATTCTATTGAATAACTGTTTTGGGGCCAAAGTTGTGAAATGGAGCCGCGTTTTTCAATTCCGGCTTTTCCATTATAATTATTATAAGGGTCGGTAACTTTATTCATCACATTATATCCTTTATCCATGATCTTAAAATCAATGGGGATTTTTGGGTCGTCTCCTATAAATTGCCAGTTTGTGTTAATGAAAACAATAGGCAGTTTAGTTGAATCCAATGTTACAGGCGCTGAAGCACTTCTGGTGGATAGTTCATTTGACAACTCTTGAGAAAAGGAATTTAAAGCCAATAAAAAAAATGAAAGAATTAAGCTTTTTTTGAATAAGGATGTTTTCATGGGTTGTCGGATAATGATCATTTTACGTGTTAAGTTAAAAAATAGTTAACATTAAGACGACTTAATTACTAATAAGTTTAATTATATAGGGTATTTAAAATAAAAACGGTTCCAATAAAAATTTTCATTGGAACCGTTTGATGAATTTATGACAAATTTTATTTTTTAACTAAAAACCCTAAGCCCAATATATTAGGAGTAACTACAGGAGGATTTCCTTTATAATACACCACGCCCAATCCATGAATTGTTGCTGTTAAAGAATTAGAAGCATACACTTCCGCTTTTCCTGCTCCAATGATATTTACATTACAATTTTTAGTGATCATGTTAAAGGCCTGGAAAGATCCTAAGCCATCTGATACAAGGCGAAGCTGAGGCGTATTGCCTGAAAGCTCATAAGGCCCCATGCCATAACATAAAGCAGCAATGGAATCAGAAGCTGACAGGTTCAAAATGATCTTTGAATAGCGATTACCGGTTATGGTAACATGATCCAGATTCAAAGTTGCCGGTGCTTCAACAAACGATGCTCCGTTTGCTGTTAGGCTATCCAGATCTTTAATGGAAATGGTTGCAGATCCTGCTCCTGCGGCATACAATGTTTTGCCTGCTATCGTTATTGTTCCTGCACCCATACAGGTATCTACATGATTAACCGCTCCCGGAACTAAGATTACTTTGCATAAGCCATCCGTTACAATATTATAAAATGGTTGAACAGCAGGATTAGGGTTAGTATTAGGTATTGTTCCCGGTCCTTTGGTACAGCCTGTCCACAGAAGCATGCTTGTAACTGAAAGTATTCCGAACTTAAAAAAAATTGTTTTCATGTTTTTAGTTTAATAATTTGAATTTTATCATTAATGCATTGTAATATTATAAGTTTTGCCATTAAATAATACTGTTGCATTTGCATCACATGTTCCAGAACCATAATCGGCAACAATAGGGTAGCTAGGATAGTTAACTAATGTCAATGTTAAATTGCCGCTTACAATCCACGGACAACCAATATTTACTCTTATATCCTTATTGGTTTTGATTGTGTATGCTTCGCCTTCCGCTGAAACTCCATTGGCAATACCTCTGATCAAATAAACATCATCGAAAATATTTGAATTTGTATTGTAGCCTTCATAAAATTCTCTATCCTGATTAGTACTCCAGGAACTGGTTTTTTGCCCGCCCGGATCAGTAATAGTTGCGTTATTTACAACCACATTGTACACTAAATGATTGTTTGAAACACGGCCTTTATTGGTAATAGTTTGAGTGCCTTGGATATTATAATCATTATGATAGTAATTATGCAGGGTTACTGTTATAACGGTATTGGAATCCAGATAAGGCCCGCTGAATACAGCAGTTATTTTACCCCTTCTGTTATTTCCATCAGAACCCGCGCAATTGGTACTGCCAAAATCAATTACTACAGTTTTTGGCCAGCTTGTTTGATCCCATGGTGTAATGGATGCGCTGGAACAACCTCCGGAACGAACAGCATTTGAACTATCTGTTACAGTACTGATTTGGTTCCAGATCCCTGCAAACGCATTGTCTGCATTTGAGTTATCACTTGCAGATGTGTAGCTGCTTGGTTTGTTTTCTTTTTCTTTTTTACAACCTGTATATAAAAAAACACTTGTCATCAAAAAGATACCCAGTTTTAGAAATTTTGTTTTAGTTTTCATTTTTCTTTTTTTCTTTTTAAATGTTTTAATTTTTTATAATGATTTTTATTGTTAGACTATCCTGATGAAACAAAGTTAACCCGAAGAGGAAAAATTAATCTGCCATCTTCGCTTTCATAATTGGAATTAAATTCATCTTTTTCTTAATGATTATTTTATTGGTTATAAATAATAAAAATTGTCATAAATCATTGACTATCAATATTATATAGTCATTTAATTTTTTAAATAATTATTGCCCTTCAATTACATCAATATCTGAATTTAGAATGAAAAAATGAGGGCCAATTTCAATACTAAATAATGTTTTAAACATATCTTTATTAGTAACTCTTCATATACGTTTAAAGAAAAATCAATGGTAGGCGTTAATTTTGAATAAACTAAAAATAAAAAACATGACACCTAATTTTCTGATCATTCTTTTAGCATCTCTTGTTCCTCTGGCAACAGGTATGATATGGTACAATAAAAATGTATTTGGCAAAGCTTGGATGCAGGCAGCTGAAATAACTGAGGAGAAAGCGAAGGGCGCCAATATGCCTTTGATGTTCGGCCTTACTTTTTTATTCAGCTTTTTTCTTGCATTTGCTATTCAATTTATGGTAATACATCAATGGTCTCTTTATTCCATTTTAGCGAATGAGCCGGGGATGCAAGATCCTAATTCGGAAGTGAGTTTAATGTTAAAAGGCTTTTTGGAAAAATATGGTAATAACTTCCGAACCTTTAAACATGGAGCATTTCATGGAACATTAGCCGGTTTTACCATTGCCTTACCAATCTTAGGTATCAATGCCTTGTTTGAACGTAAAGGTTTTAAATACATCGCTATTAATGTAGGATATTGGATGCTTACAATGGCTTTGATGGGTGGCATTCTTTGTGCCTTTTCATAATAACCTAAAGCCAATAGAGAATACCTCCGGACTACCGGGGGTATTTTTTTTGACCTGATAACACAATTTCAATTTATCTTTGTACAATACAATAACACTCAGCTAACGTAAGTATTATATTCTATTTCTATGAAAAAGGTAAAAGTAGCAATTAATGGTTTTGGAAGGATTGGACGAATTTCATTTCGTGTGATGCTGGAACGCTCAAACATAGAGGTGGTTGCCATCAATGATCTTAGCGATAGCAAAACACTTGCTCATCTGTTAAAATATGATTCTGTTCACGGCATTATCAATGCTGAGGTGAAAGCGGAAGAGCATGCTATTGTTGTAAATGGAAAAAGAATTAAGATCTATACAGAAAAAGATCCCGCTAATCTTCCCTGGAAAGATCTTGGTATTGATGTGGTCATCGAATCCACCGGATTTTTTTTAGATAAAGC
>JBQTHQ010000053.1:0-19463 GCA_052389695.1 Bacteroidota bacterium
GAAAATGCAAAAAAAATAATTGCGTTGCAAAAATTACAAATAGAGAGCCAGCGGAAGCTGTTGTTATTAAGTGTTTGTTGCCTGGTGCTTTTATCCGCTTTCCTATTCATATTTTTTTTTCACTACAAAGAAAAAAGAACGATCAACATGCTTTTGAATGAGCAGCATAAAAAAATAACCGACAGTATCAATTATGCGAAACGTATCCAGCAATCCATCCTTCCTCGTGAAAGTGAAATTCAGAAAATAGTACCGCAATCATTTATTTTTTACCAGCCGCGTGATATTGTTAGCGGTGATTTCTACTGGTTTTCGCAGGTTGAAAAAAAGATCATAATTGCAGCTGTTGATTGCACAGGGCATGGTGTACCGGGAGCATTCATGTCGCTGATAGGCAACACTCTTTTAAATGAAATAATAAATGAAAAGCGTGTAACCGATCCTGCTTCCATTTTAAGCCTGCTTCATTTGAATGTTTTAAAAGCATTGCATCAACGGGAGGGAGAAGTACAGAACCAGGACGGAATGGAAATGTCGTTATGTGTAATTGACAATGAGAATAAACTAATAGAATTTGCAGGCGCCATGACTCCGATATATGTGGTAAAAAATGGGCTTGTAAATGTTATTCAGCCGGATACCAGAGGAATAGGAGGTATCAATGCCGCTATTCAAAAAGGAGAGAAAGTAGAGTTCAGCACCAAACAAATACCTATCGAAAAAAACATGTGTTTATATATGTTCACTGATGGATACATGGATCAGTTTGGCGGACCTAAAAACAAAAAATTTAATGCGCCCATGTTCAAGAAGATGTTATTGTATTTTCAGGCTCTGGATATGGAATCACAGAAGAGCGGGATGGAAGAGATCATGAAAAACTGGCGAGGGGATCACAGACAAATAGATGATATGCTGGTGATCGGAATCAGGTTCTAACGATAACCAGCTCGAATGGAATGTTTAGCATACTTTTGAATTCCCGCCCTTTGATCTCCATCAGTTCATCATCTTCATTGTAACACCAAACTACTTTTGCTTCTTTTCCTGATTTGATCAGATCTTCAAGCAACATAAACATCACCAGTATTTGCTTTATGGAACTTGAATTAAAATAATCAAGGGCGATACGCAACTCGGTATATGGATTCGGATTTTTAACATAATTCTCCATCCATGAAATAACAGGTTTGTAAAATGCAGGAGCGTCTTCAGGCAATGATCTTCCATTTAAAGAAAATTCATTTCTTGCTTTATTCAACACTACTTTAGGAGTGTCTTCCGTTGCATTTAATTTTAAAACCTTTTCCATAATTTATATTGTAATGCTTAATGATAAGAATGATAATGTATCATCAACAGGTTTTACATCGTATCGTAATTTTTCCGTACTGTATTTACTGATCTCAATTAAGCCTATACCTGCGTTATCGCCGGGGATCTGCTCATTGAATAATTTCTTTTTATACATTTCTGATAATTGTTCCTGGTCCATGCCCACAAGCCCCTCCAGTTTTGCTTTTAAACTTTCAATATAAATATTCTCAATGTAATTACCGGTATTGATAATATAATGATTGTTCTTTACTGCAATGATAATGATTCCCTCACACATGCCATTTCGTTTAGCGGCATGCTTGCTGATGTTTTGAAGCATTTCAATTAAAAGATATAATATTTTTTTTCGGACACCTTGCAGGTTTTTATCTGTGCTCAGGCTATCCTCTATCATTGTAAAAAGCGGCAGGATAGACTGTTGTGAAAAATCTCCTTTGCGGATCATCAGGATATTTTCTGAGACCATATCATTATATAAGGCTTTTGTATTGTTGATATTGATCGTATAATTAGCTTCACCCTCATCTGAAACTACACGAAACTGTGAATGAAAAGCGGAAAAGAAATAGTTTACAAAATCAAAATCAAATTCTATCGGGAAGCCTGATCTTCTGGCCATTTCTATCAGTCCCAGTCCGGCTCCGCCTTTTTCGGAGATCTCATTGTGGTCAAGCGCCTCCAGGTAGGCAGCTTTTAGCTCTTCCCGTGTTAAGGTATTGATGGATCTAAGTTTAGATACTAATCCCTCCTTTTTAGTGTTATCGATCAGGTTGGTGGATGCAACGTAAAAGGCGTTCCCTACGTTTCGTAAGGAGATCATCTTGGGTTTATTATTGGTACGGTTTATTATTTCGGGTTTATCCGCATGGCGAATGATGTTTTGAAAACATTCAACCAGGAGAAAAGAAACTGTTTTTCGTAATGCTTTGGGTTCCTCTACAGCGGTTTCGTTTATACGCATTAACGCAGCTGTCATCTGATCGTTCGGTTCACCTACATAAATAAGGCTGAACTGATCATTTTCCAACTTCTTAAAAAAACGATATGATAATTCCGGATTCATAATAAACTTATAAAAGACTAAGTTAAATAAAATGTTTTAATACTATTAGCTATTATAAATTGTACCAATCATTTACTGTATAATGCCGATGCAGCAGTTGTTTAGGCTGATGAAATTAGTACAAATGCGCTATCGTATAACTCAAAGACAGGTCGGTATTTTTCTTGAGTTTGGAATTTATCCCTGGCCTGTCCGCGTTCTCGACTCCGCTCGAACTGACAGCACACCTATCAGAAATGTGTGAGGGCAAGGGTTTAGTGATTCTTACGGCAGGTAAACTAAAAAGTTTACTTTTTTAACACTTTAAATTCCAGCCGCCTGTTTTTCGCATGCTCTTCTTCCGTGCATTTAACAGCATTTCCACATTTGTTCAGCAATTGTGTTTCTCCATAGCCTTTGCCGGTGACCTTTGCAGCGCTCATGCCATGAGTAGTCATGTACTTAACAGCCGACTGAGCTCTTTTTTCTGATAATTTCAGGTTATAATCATCCGCACCTTGCGAATCGGTATGAGAACTTAATTCAACGGAAATTCCGGGAGCATTGTTCAAAATGGATATTACCTTATCCAGTGTTTTTTCCGCATCAGGCAAAAGTTTATCGTCATTTACATTGAAGTAAACACGCTCGGTGATAACCAGGCCACCGGTCTTTATCATTTTGGGATCAATTAGAGTAAGCCATGGATCATCCACATACATTTTACTCATCTTATTTACTTCATAAGGAAGAAGTTCGAAATTGAATTTTTTGTTCTGGTCAGGTTGTACTTCTTTGATCACATTCCCGGTTTCGTCTGTGAGCAGCAATTTTTTTTGGTTAGCCACCTGTGGATCGGTTTCATCAACAGAAAGTGTATAATTAAGATTGCTTGTAAGATATGTAAATACAAATGTTCCTTCTTTATCCGTTTTGGTTGATTGAACGATCTCTGATTTGCTCACCAGATTGATCCGTACTTCTGCCAATGGTTTTTTTGCACCATCATTCCAGCCAAGCATTTTACCTTTCAGATCTATTTTTACATCCGCATCGTTAACTGCTATCAGCGATAATGTTTGTGTGTCATTAGTCAGCATTTTCAATTCAAATCTTCCCTTAGCATCAGCAAAGGTGGTCATTACCTCTTTGTCATTTTTTTCGGTAAAAGAAACTTTGACATTAGGAGCCACCTGTTCGGTGCTTTCATCCATGCGGATGATATAATCCTGGCCAGGCAGTACCTTATTGAATACAAATGAGCCCATGATATTGGTTTTAACGATTTGAACCACTTCACCTTTAGCATTTACCAGTTTTATATTGGTATTGGCTATTGGTTTAGCAGGCTTTTCACCCGTCAGTAATTTACCTGCAATTTTCACATATTTTTTGGCCAGTTCCTCTTCTTCTTTTTTCTTCTTTTCGGCTTCCAGGTTTTCTTTGGCTTGTTTTTCAGCCAGGGCTTTTTGTCCGGCTAAAGCTTTTTCTTCATCCGCTTTCATCTCAGGGATGATACCTTTATTAAAGTCTTCAGTGTATTGTTTATCAGGGGCAAGGTCCTTACCATTGAATGCCACTTTCATGAAGGGATATTTGTACTTTTTAGCATCAATTTCTTTGTCCTCATCATCATACAATATAAAATTAGATTGTACCCCCAGGTCATATTCTCTTTTATTTTCGGGAATATTGGCATCCAGCACCAGGAACATTTCAATGCAATTGACAGCTTTAAAGGTTACTTTATAAATATGTCCGTATTCCAGGTCCTTAAAATCAAAAGTGCCGTTCTTTTCTGTTTTAATAAAAGTGATTTTTTTATCGCCTTTATATAATGCAACGGTAGCATTGGCCAATGGAACATCGCGCCTGGCAATTTTATCTGCTTTTTGTACCTGCCCGCGAATCACAAATTTGCCTTGTGCTTGAATGGTAATAGAAAAGAAAAGCATCATTAAAAACACTAATGCTTTAAGGAGAGGAAGTATCGGTTTTTTCATAATGATGTTTTAATTTGACGCATTATACGAAAAAAAATTATAATGGATACAATCACTTTGAAACCTGAAATATAGTATAAAGACTCACTTGAAGATTACTTTTTCAACAAATCTCTGATCTCGGTCAATAATTTTTCCTGGTGGGAAAGTTCTTCGGCTTTATCCTCATCTTGCTTTCTGCGAATGGTATTGATGCCTTTTATCAAAATAAAAATAGCAAAGGCTGTGATTATAAATATGATAACAGCCTGGATGAGCTCCCCATATTTAATGGCATTTTCGGGTTCTGTTACTTTGCCGGAAGTATCAGTAATGGCATGCCGGAGGATCAATTTTTTATCGTTGTAATTTAAACCCCCTGTAATATAGCCTAAAGGAGGAAGAATGATCCCATTTACAAATACATCCACGATTTTATTAAAGGATGCACCAATAATAACACCTACAGCAAGGTCAACTACGTTACCACGGATGGCAAACTCTTTAAATTCTTTTATGAAGCCCATTGTTTTAAATTTTAGATTATAGTTTATGCCTTCGCATTTTCTCGATACGCTTGTCCCTTCGGGGCTTCGCTACTCGAAATGACTTACGCGAGATGAAACCAAATAATATAAGTGTGTCACAAAAAAAGCAGCGTTTCGTGATGAATGCTGCTTTTTATAATTAATACCATATACGTTATTTACCAAGTTTGGCTTTTAAATTCGTATCCAAAGCAGCTAAAAATTCTTCGGTATATAAATAGTGTTCACCATGTTTTACTTTATTACCATGGATACACACTGCTAAATCTTTGGTCATTTTACCGGATTCGACAGTTTCCACACATACTTTTTCCAATGTCTGGCAGAAATTGATCAGCTCTTTATTGTTATCTAACTTACCACGGAATTCCAAACCGCGTGTCCATGCAAAAATAGATGCAATTGGATTTGTAGAAGTTGGTTTTCCTGCCTGATGATCACGGTAGTGACGTGTTACTGTTCCGTGTGCAGCTTCCGCTTCCATTGTTTTTCCATCCGGTGTAACCAGTACAGAGGTCATTAATCCCAATGAACCAAAACCTTGTGCTACAGTATCCGACTGAACATCCCCATCATAATTTTTACAGGCCCAAACAAAATTTCCATTCCATTTCAATGCGGATGCTACCATGTCATCGATCAAACGATGTTCATAAACAATGCCTGCAGCTTCAAATTTTGCTTTAAAATCTTTTTGATAGATCTCTTCAAAAATATCTTTGAAACGCCCGTCGTATTTTTTTAAAATAGTATTTTTTGTAGAAAGATATAATGGCCATTTCTTTTGTAATGCGGTATTAAAACAGGAGTGTGCGAATCCTTTGATGGATTCATCCGTGTTATACATGGTTAATGCAACACCATCACTTTTAAAATTAAATACTTCAAAAGATTGAGGGGTACCACCACCTTCGGGAGTGAATGTAACAGTTAATTTTCCTTTTCCTTTGGTTACAAAATCAGTAGCACGGTATTGATCACCAAAAGCATGACGGCCAATACAAATAGGGGCTGTCCAGTTTGGAACCAAACGGGGTACATTTTTACAAACGATGGGCTCACGAAAAACAGTTCCATCCAAAATATTACGGATAGTACCATTTGGTGATTTCCACATTTGTTTTAATTTGAATTCTTTTACACGCTCTTCATCAGGAGTAATGGTGGCACACTTGATACCCACACTGTATTTTTTAATAGCTTCTGCAGCATCAATGGTCACCTGGTCATTTGTCTGGTCCCGGTATTCAACACCAAGGTCATAATATTTAATATCTACATCCAGGTAAGGAAGGATCAATTTGTCTTTAATAAATTTCCAGATGATGCGTGTCATTTCATCGCCATCTAATTCAACTACAGGGTTGGCCACTTTAATTTTACTCATGTTATTATTGGTTATTAGTTATCGGTTATCAGTTATTGGTTAATTGTGTTGACTGTTTTCTACAGATAACTATTAACCGTTAACTCTTCAAAATTGAGGTACAAATATAGGGTTTAGATTGAAAGTGGCAAGTGCGAGAGGTCCCCCTTCTGGGAGAAGGGGGTAGGGGGATGTTTTAATTATTTATTCGTTCTTCTATTGCTTGCTCAATCGTTCTCCTGATATTATCAATATGATTCTTAACTTCTTCATCTGTAAAACGTAATGTTTTGTAACCCTTTTTTGCAAGAGCAATATCCCTTTCTTTATCTTCTTTATATTTGAATTGGTGAGAATATCCATCAACTTCAATAATGAGCTTTGCCTTTCTGCAAACAAAATCAACGATGTATTTATCAATTGGGCGTTGACGAAGGAAGGAATAGCCATTCATTTGACCTTTGCGTAATAATTCGCACCATAAACGGATTTCGGCTTTAGTAGAATTGTTACGGTGCTCTGAGGCAAAAGGTTTTAGTTTGTTGAAGTATTTTAATTTACTTTCGGTCATAAAAATTTACTACAAAAGCATCCCCCTTCCCACACACCCAATCTTTCGCGCTCCCCCTTCATTCTGAAGGGGGACAAATTAATACCCAAAAATATCTTCCAGGGAAAGAAAGGATATTTTACCATATTTTTCAAGGGTTTTCATATCCAGGCCGGCTTTTTTTCCTATCACCAGAACGGTGTATTGTTTATTCTTTATGTGGGTTTCTTCAAAAGATTTTATATCGGCAAAGGTCATGGAAGGCACTTTATTATATACATCTCTACGGATATCATAATCCAAATCCAGCTTTTTTGCATTTTCATAATTAAATAAAATATTTGCTTTGGTGATCCGCTCAGTACGAATGCTTTGGATGATCGCTTCTTTGGCCGCTGTGAAATTGTTTTCTGAATGAGGCATATTGTTGATCAGTTCCATCATACCGGCCATAGCTTCGGGTAATTTATCGGCTTGTGTGCCTATGTAAGAAGATACATAATTATAGTCCGTTTTTTTACCTGCTGCACGATATCTTGAATTTACAGAATATGCCAATGCTTTTGATTCCCGCATTTCCTGGAATACAATGGATGACATGCCTGCACCAAAATATTCATTGAAAAGGCGAATAGTTGGAATTGTATGTTTATCGTATAATCCATCTTTTGTAAGAAATATCACTTCCGCCTGTTTCATATCATAGTCCACCACATACACATTTGTATTGGCTTCTGTTTCCAGAAATTTTAAGGGTTGAGGAATTGGCTTTAAAGCGGAAGGAACACTATGCAGCTCATTTAGCATAGCAGTAACTTCAGGCATGGTATTGTTACCATAATACAAAATATGATGCTCAAACGAAGTAAGCTGATTGATCAATGAGATCAATTCTTTTGAGCTCAGTTTTTTTAATTCATCAGCAGATAAAATATTTGTATAAGGTGAAGCCTTGCCATATTTGCCGTAATAGCTAAGTGCACCGAATAAAATTTCACTCTTGCTTAATTTAGCATCCGCACGTTTTTTCAAAATATCCGACACTAAATTTTTTAGCGCTTCCTCATTGGGTTGTGCATTTGCAAGCAGGTCTTCAAATAATTTAGTAGCCTTGCTAATGTTTTCAGTTAATCCGCTAAGGCTAACCCAAATCTGTTCTTCACCTACATATACATCAAACGAACAACCAAGTTTATACATTTCCTGCTGTAAAGCGCCTGCGGTTAATTCTTTTGTTCCAAGGTATTTTAAATAATTGATGGCTACATCCAGTTTTTTATTGTTATTGGTACCCATTTCCAGCACATAATACAGATCGAATGTTTTATTTTCTGTATTGGCTGTGTATAAAAGAGGGATATTATTTTTAAGAGCAGACTTTTTAATATCGGTAGTGTAATCAATAAATACCGGTTCAATATCTTTTGCAGGAGTATTAATGATATTTTTTACAAATTCACTTTGATCATTACGGTTTGTTTCAACAGGGGTAATTTCAGGCTTTGTAACTTTTTGTACATTTTTATCTTCGCCTGTACGTTTGTAAACCACTACATAATTATTGGTATAATTTGCTTTTGTGAAATCCATCACTTCCTGCTTTGTGATCCTGGACAGACGATCAATGGTAGTTGTGTAATCCTGCCATTTTTGAGCGGTGATGAACGCACTTACAAAAGCATCGGCCCGGGCACTATTGCTTTCATACATTTTGGTTTGTTGCAGTTTCATATCAGTAATGACCGCCGTTAATAACCAATCAGGAAAATCACCTTTTTTAATTTTTTCGATCTGTTCAAGTAAAAGGTCTTTTACTTCTTCCAGTTTTTGCCCTTCCTTCGGAGAACCCGATAAAATATGTATTGAATAATCTTTGCATTCTATATCATTTGCACCGGCTTCTAATACTTTTTGTTGCTGGTTTAAGTTCAGATCGATCAAACCTGCTTTCCCATTCGCAAGGATTCCATCAATCAGCTGAATAATATCCGCATCTTTTGTTCCTATTCCGCCAAACCTGAATCCGAGCATTAAATTTTCTGCATTGGGACCAACAACTTCTTTTATAACGGGAGCGGTTATAGGTTTTTCGATATATGACTGATAGTCAGGAATAGGTTTACTTTTCCATGAGCCAAACTTTGCATTGATCATTTTAATGGTAGCATCCGGGTCAAGATCTCCGGATAAACAGATGGCCATATTGTTTGGCACATAATATGAATTGTAATATTTTTTTATTTCTGTAAGCGAAGGGTTTTTTAAATGGTCAATAGTTCCGATGGTTGTTTGTGAACCGTAGTTGTTATTAGGAAATACTCCTGAAAATAAAGCTTCCCAGGCTTTGCTGCCATCACTGTCGAGGCCGCGGTTCTTTTCTTCATACACGGCTTCCAACTCCGTATGGAATAAACGTAACACCGGGTTGCGGAAACGTTCTGATTCAATACTAAGCCACTTATCCAATTGGTTGGAAGGAATATCATTTACATAAACAGTTTGTTCCAGCCAGGTATAAGCATTGGTTCCTTTAGCGCCAATGCTCGACAACATTTTATCATACTCATTGGCAATCGCAAATTTAGATGCATAACCGGAGATACTGTCGATCTGCTGATACAATACTTTTCGTTTGACTTCATCCGTTGTTTTGCGATAGGTTTCGTACAAAGCTTCAATTTTATCCAGTTCCGTTTTTTCTTTTGCATAATCTTTACTGCCATATACATCCGTTCCTTTGAACAGCATATGCTCCAAATAATGCGCTAAACCTGTTGCATCTTTCGGATCATTTTTACTTCCGGCACGAGTGGCGATATAGGTTTGAATGCGGGGGGCATTTTTATAAACGGTCATGTAAACAGTTAAGCCATTATCAAGTTTATAGATGCGGGCATTTAAAGGATCGTTCGGAACGGATTCATACGTGTATGTTTTGGTTCCCTGTTGTGCCTGACTTGAAAAGTTTAGCAAAAGCAATAATGTCGCAGCGAATGTCCTGAAGATCAAATATTTCATAATTTTTTTTGTTGTTGTATGTTTACAGAATCTTATCGAATTTATTCGATTTAGATTCTGTTATACCGCCTTGAATTTAAGGAAATTCAAGGAAAGCGGTATAAAAATAGGATAATTTAAGAGGAATCAAAAATCCATAATGATGAGTGGTTTTTAAGTAGGATAAAAGGGTTCAGCTTAAATTAAAATGTTCTGTAGCCATTAATTGTATGGCAGTTCCAATTGCCAATGAAGAAGTTGCTGCAGGTGATGGGGCATTTAGTACATGAATGGCATTGCCATTCACTTCAATTTTAAAATCATCGATCATTTCACCTTCGGGAGCCAATGCCATGGCACGTACACCTGCTCTTCCGGGTTTCAGATCGTCCAGCTCTAAAGTGGGAATTAATTTTTGTAAACGTTTTAAGAAGAATTTTTTTGAGAAAGCGCCGCGATATTCATCCCAACCGAATTTTATATTTTTCGCGAAAAATTTCCAGGTGCCTCCAAATGAAAATGCTTCTAAAGTATCTTTCAATGAGAAATCAGTTCTACCATATCCTTCACGTTTAAAAACAAATACCGCATTGGGCCCGCATTCTGTTCCGCCATGGATCATGCGTGTAAAATGCACACCAAGGAAGGGGTATTTGGGATTGGGTACAGGATAAATCAGGTTGCGTACTTTTTCTAGTCCTTTATCTGTAAGGTCATAATAATCGCCACGGAAACCAACGATCGCAGCATCTGTTTTAGCGCCTTCTTTTTTTGCAATACGATCACTTTGTAATCCTGCGCAGGTAATAATATAGGTTCCTTTGAATTTTCCTTTGGGTGTAATTACATCGGTATACCCATCATGTTTTTCAAATACTGTTACTTCTTGTCCAGTAAGTACTTTGCTTCCTTTAAATGTAGAATGAATAAGCTCTATATACTTGCGTGTTACATCACCATAATCAATGATCCCTGTACAAGGCACCCAAAGGCCTTCAATTCCTGTGCAAAATGGTTCTATTTCTTTGATCCGTTTTGCGTCTATTTTTTCAATTCCTTCCACACCATTTGCCATTCCGTTATTATAAACCCTGTTCATGTGGGCCAATTCGGATTGTTCTGTAGCCACTACAATTTTTCCGCAAATGTCATGAGTGATATTATGTTCTTTTGCAAATGCAACCAGTTCCCTTCTTCCATCCACACAATTTTTGGCTTTGTAAGATCCCGGTTTGTAATATAAACCCGAGTGTATAACACCTGAGTTATGGCCCGTTTGGTGAACAGCTACTTCTTTTTCTTTTTCAAGAACCAATATTTTTTTGCCGGGATATTTTATATTGAGTTTGTATGCAGCGGCTAATCCTACGATGCCTCCGCCAACAATGATGATATCAAAATGATTGTTTTCCATAAGAGATAAGTTACAAATATTTTTTTAAAACGGACTCTTTCTGTTTTGGCATCAAATCAATCTGCTTTTCTATGTCTGCTATTTTCTTTTCAATCTTTTCAATTTGCGATACTATCTTTTTTTGCTCGGCAATTGTTGGTACAGGGATTTCAATAGGATTAAGATTCATTACAGAAAGTCCTGGTTGTGCTGTTCCGGTTGCATATTGATTCAAATTCATAAATACTAATTGATAGTGTAACCAAATATTATCTATTTCCTCTTTGGGATAAGCAACTAATGCGTGTTCAGTTGCGTGAAATTTACCTGAAACTAAATGCACATTTCCACACAGTGCTCCTTGTCTTCCAACTAAAGAAAATCTACCTTGATTTGTAAAAGTCTGTGTATAGCCTCTCAACCCATTTCCTCCATAACAAGGATACAGCTCTGAACTGAATGTATTATTTATGTCTCCAGCTTTCACAAAATTTCCCGCCTTTAGCTCGCAAATTTCATCTAATCTTTTTAATTTACCTTTAGTACTTTTGAAACTACTTCTTATTTCACTCCTTAGTTTTTCCAACTCTTTAACAGCTTTTTGCTCTTGCTTTTCTACAGACTCAATTTCAGAAACTATTTTTTGTTGAATGTTGAGTGGTGGAAGGGGGATTTGAAATTCTTTTATTTTTTCAGCATTCAAATTAGGTTGAGTTACTGCTATACTATAAGCTTCTACTTGGTCCCAATACAATTGGGTTTTTGTAAAATTGAACAAATAGTATGGCATTACCTTTTCCGAATTAACTTTTAAACGGATTAAATATGAAGCAAAAATCATTTGCTCATATTTATTCGATTTATAAATAGCTGATTTGCCAACACTACCACTTCTTGCTATAACAATATCATTGTTCTGTAGTAAAAAATGCTTCTCAGTATTTTTGTCAGGATTAATAAAGACAATATCATTACCGGTCTTTATCGTGCCATCATCATTTAAATCTGTAATTCTGAGGTATCTAATTTTACCTTTACTTGTTGCTTTGTCTGTGTAACCGTATTGAGTTTGTGCAATTTGACCAATCCTTACAATATTAAATTTACTCTCAAACTTTATTTTTTTTTTAGCAGAAAGCGAAATGTTTTTTTCAAAATCCACTCGGTCAAAGGTTAGCATATCTACCAGGTTATGATAGCCTATATTTTGCTGAAAATTTTCAGGTAGTTCTATATCAAACTCATTATTAAAAGCTTTGTAAATGTAGAAGCTTGCCTTTTGCGGGTTGATGAAACTATCAGCATCGTATAATTGGGTGCATTCATCTATGCTTTTACTTCGTTGTATGGCGTGTATGCCTTCGCTTCCTCTGCGGTTGCTAAATTCATATCCCAAGAAGCGTTTTTCTGCATCTTTTTCACCAGTTTTTACCAATACCAATTTTTGAGGATAAGCTATAATAAAATAAAGCAACTTATCTTGTTCTAAAGCTAAAATAACGTTCCAAAGTTCTTGTTCATTCTTGGCTTTTATCTTCCTGGTATATTCCTTATAAATTTCGTGTTGCTCTATTTTTTTATTTGGCGCTTTTTGCAGTAAGGTTTTATAGTCCTCATAAGAAATCGAATCCCAAACGTGAGCAATGTATTTGGCAATAGGTTTTTCAATACCGTTTATAGTAACATCTTTTTGATTTATGAAACATTTTTTAATGGCTTCTTCAACATTGAAAGCATCTGCATTATTTCTGCGCCTTAAAAAAAGTGTAACGGTATTAGTTCCTGTAGCCATAAAGGTATTGGAACCCAATTCGGCAATGGCTAAAATTTCAAAGTACTTTAAAAGGATTTCTCTTGTTTTGGTATAAATTCCAGTATTGCTTAAAATGCTACTAGGTAAAATGATTCCCGCTACTCCGCCATCTTTTAAAAGTTGTTTGGTTCTTTCAATAAACAAACATTCTATTTCAGAGCTTTGGTCAGTTAGTTTTTTGTATAAATCAAAAGCTTTTTCAGACTTCTCGCTATCCATTAATCCTTTAAAAGCAGAAACCGAGTAGGGTGGATTAGATATAATGACATCAAACTGTTTGTTATCTTGAGGATAGGTTTTGTCCGTTTCTTTTAATAAATCTTTGAATTCTGTTGAGGTAGCAAAATCTCCCAAGCCATCTCCGTGAATAACTTTTGCTAAACCATCTCCATGTAAGTAACAGCTCACTTTGGCTGTTTTTACTAAACGATAATCTTTTTCAATTCCGTACACATATTTTTCTGCCCAATCAAATTGTACTCGTTGAAAGCCATCTATTTGTTTTCTGGTTTCAGGTTTATATTTTTCAAGTTTTAAGCCATCAATATATTTCTGAATTTCTTCCATTGACTCAGTAATAAAATGTCCGCTTCCTGCTGCATAATCAATTACTGTAGGAAGCAAATCATTTTTGTTTCCCTGTTCAATTTTCTCAGCTGTAATTTCCTGCAATGGTAAACTTTTAATGATAAAGCGAGCAATGGGTACAGGAGTAAAAAACTGCCCTGATTCTTGTTTTAAACCAGTAGTTAATAACAATTCAAAGAAATCGCTCAAAAATTGCTGACGGTAATTGTATCTAATTTGAAAGAACTGAAGTAGCTCCACCACCTCTTTTACCACTTTTGTATTTTCTTCAAAAGAAGCATCATCATACACTTCTTTTATGGCAAATTCATTGTTTTTTTTAAGTCGTATTTCGGTAAGTATTTTTTTAAATTCTTCTTGATACTTCTCATCTACATTATGGAATTTCCTGTCCAATTCATCATCGCTTACATCGGTTACATTTTTTTCTAAAAGCTCACGCATTCCTTTATTATACAAATCAGTAAGCCTTTTTTGAAATGATATGTGATTATCCCGACCTTCCAGCCATTGAAACTCTAATTCATCATTTTGGTCTTTAGAGTATTCATCTACAATTTTGCACAGGAAAAGCGTGAATATTTTATTGAAAGCATTGGGTTTATCCGAAACAACATTATGTCTCAAAATTTCCAAAAAGCGATTAAAAATAAAGCTACTATCTTCTTGTTTTAAAACCTTTAAATCGTTTTTGGTTAATGCCTTACTTTGAAATTCATAAGGAGCAACCCAATTGTCAAAGATCCCATTTGCTTTTGGAAGTTTATTCCAACGTTCAAAGAAATCTTTTACATTTCCAGCCTGCCGGTAGTCATCTTCAATTTTAATAATTTCATTTCGGTACTTAATTTTTTGGCCATCCAATGCCGAAGCGTAGATCATTAATACATCTGCATCTTTATCCTGTTGGAAATAAGTAAAAAGTTGCCCTCCGTTTTTTTCTATATTTTTAAATTCCTTGTCAAACTCAGCTCCCCAAGTCTTACATTCAATCATTAAGTATGATGAGCCTTTATCCCGAGAAACAAGTATATCTAATCTTCCACTTGTACCGTGTCCTGTTTTCCAGGTTTTTTCTAAGGTGATGTTCTGAGGTTTGTATCCTTTTTCGAGTAATCTATCAACACATTCTAAAATTACCCAGTTTTCTGCCTGACTAAAATTTTGAGTGGTTTTACTTTCTCCCTTTATCTTATTGCCAAAATTTATTGTTTCCTTTTCGAAATCAATTTCTATAACATAGCCATTATATTTTTTTTGAAAAATACCAGAAGTGTTTTCTTTAGGAAGAAAGCCTAATTTTTTTATAAGATTTTTATACTCCATGATAAAATCTGTAAAATAATCTGTTATTGTGTTTTAGATTTCAAATTAACAACATCTATATATTCTTAGCAAGGTTTTGCTAAATTATTTAGCAAAAGTTGATAAAATTGTTTTTTGTAAAAGTAGCCCACAAATCCTATTAAGAAATAATCGCACTTAATACTTATCAACAACATTGAGGGTTACATCTGTTGAAAAGGAACGCATATATCCTTTTTAGTGTAATAAAAAAACATCAGCCCTTTGGCCGATGTTTTTCTTCCACAAAACGGGCTCAATCTGTTGATCCTACTTCTTAAAATCAACAGGGATAATCAATTTAAAACTGATGTTTCTTCCCATATTATAAATACCTGTTCTTCCGGTAGCATTATTTACAGGAGCATATTTTAGCCTGCTTAAATGATTTTGATAAGCAACGTCAGTTATATTGTTCACACTGATAAACACCGAACAAATGGTTTTTCCCCTGCTTATAAAATCAGTTCCAAATCCCAGGTCAATGAGTGTATATCCCGGTGTTTTTGTTTCCGTGCCATAAGCCGAATAAAAATTATTTTGTACAAAATAATTATCCACTCCGATTTTAATATATGTGTTACCTAAAAATTTTCCTGCATTTTTAATATCGGCCCTAAGCTCCGATTGTAATTTAGGCGCTGGTGTAAATGGAAGATATTTAGTGGAGTCGGGTTGCCCTGTTTGTACCGATTGTACAAATGAAAAAGCATTTTCAAAATGCAGCCAGTCCAATGGGTGCGGGTGAATGTCAAGTGTAATTTCTCCGCCCATTAAGTTGGCATTGCCTGAAACGAATTTAAAAGTGCTGAGTCCTTCTGAAATAGAATCACCTCCATTTACACTGTTTAATTTTTGCAGAAAAATGAAATTATCAATGGAATTGCGGAATGCATCTATTTCCAATGAAACATGTTCTGTATTTAAACCAAAGGCTGCATCTATTTGTAAACTGTTTTCTGCTTTTAATTTCGCATCTCCAATTTCATAACGAATGGTACCTTCATGCACCCCGTTTGCACTTAGCTCCGCAATGTTGGGTGCGCGGTATCCGCGAGCCGCATTTAGTTTTATATACAGTTCTTCAGAAAATTGATACGTAGCGCCAATGCTGCCTGATACCCCTGAAAAAGTAGTGTTGAATGAACTGAACTGATGAACAGAATTGCTATCCGGTGTTTCAGTTTTTACTCCTGTTGTATCTAAAAAAAGGTCATTGCTTTGTTGTGATCTTGAATCATAACGAATTCCTCCGCTGATATCTAATTTTTCAAACGACTTTCTTAAAATAGTGAATGCTCCGATATCCATCAGATCATATTCGGGAACTAAAAATTCTTCGCCTTTATTTTTTGATGTTTGCTGCATGCCATTTATACCCACAGAAATGTTGAAATTATTTCGGTCAGGAAAAATATAACGCAGGTCATAATTGATGGTATTCAATAAAAAATAAAGTTCATACTCCTTCGGTTTGAGGACATTGGCATATTCCTGCCGGTGGTTTTGCTGGAATCCTATAACAGTTTTCAAACTTCCATTGCCAACAACAAAACTGTTGTTCAATGCTACTTTATAATGTTTTATCTTTTGAAACGGAGTAATTGCAGTGTAATTTTTAAAATCTTTATTTGAAGCTACAACACTTCCTTCGGTAGTATCATCTATAGCAATTGGTTTTATAAATTTTCCCGTTGCACTGTCCCGATCACCTTCTACAATACCCGGTGTCATGGAGTATGCACTAACATGCAGATGCGAGTATCCCCAGGATTTATTCAAGCCGATAATACCTCCAATATTATTTTCTTTAAAGCCGGAATTCAATACATACCCATCATATTTATTCTGATAGGCATGTGCAATTTTATTACTGTAACGAATGTCCCATATAAAACCTTTTTTGTTTCCTGCCAGGTTTGCAGAATATCCCGTCATTCCATTATTTGTTTGATAATTCCCGATAAGATTGCCTCTTATCTTTCCTTCGGGAAGGGTGGGAGCAGAGAGCATATTAATCACTCCTGCCATGGCATCAGAGCCATAAGAAAGACTAGCAGGGCCTTTCAAAATTTCAACTTTATTTACTGAAAATTCATCAATTTCGATTCCGTGTTCATCACCCCATTGTTGACCTTCCTGGCGAATGCCATCATTCACAACTATCACTCTGTTGTATCCCAATCCGCGTATAACAGGTTTTGAAATTCCTGAACCCGTTGTTACTTGGGATATTCCCGGTTTTTTTGCGATCGCGTCAATAATGTTGGAAGAAGAACTTTCCAATAACTGCCGGCTGGTTACAATACTAACCGGTGTTGGGGTGCGGTGTTTATCACCCGCTTGTGAAAGCCCGGTGATCACTACTTCATGGATCTCCTTTATGGATATTTCCAATGCAAAATTTTTCGTATTGCTAGCCGAGAGATCTATCGTTTCAACAATGGCTTTGTATCCTAAAAAATTAATTTGCAAAAGTACTTTTATCTGAGGCAGATTTTCAATGATGTAAGTTCCATCTATGCCTGTAACAGCGCCCGTTTTTAAGTCGGGGATATAAAGTGTAACTCCCGGAAGCGCTTCGCCTGTTTGTTTATCAGTGATCTTTCCGGATAAAGATGTTTTTGCAGCTCTTTCATTTAAAGCTACAGCATTATTAGCAATTAATAGAATTGCAAATAACAAATACGTTATTTTTTTCATAGAATTTTATTATAAGATTTTTTTATTGTCTGTCATGCTGAACAGAGTGAAGCATCTTGTCCATTAAAAGCAAGATTCTTCTCTGCTAAGGCAGATCAGAATGATTAAGGATAACATTTAAGTCCTCTCCTTTGGAGAGGATTTAGGTGAGGCTAACAGGAGGAGCCCTGGCAGGAAGATCTTGAAATGCGTGTGGTGTATTTACGCTTTCAATAAAAGGATGAAATAAAAATTGCTTAGCTGAAATAATGAGTTGGTAGTCGCTTTCAGCAGAATATGATTCAGTAATGGTAAAGTCGCAAAGAGAGCAGGTATGCTCTAATTCATGGAAATGTTTGTCGGTAGAATTGCAATGTACCTCATCATAATGTTCAAAAGCATGAACATTTTTCTCAACTAAAGGGAAGAGGAAGAGAATGAGACAAAATAATGAGAGATACTTTTTTATATGCTTCATTTTAATTAGCCGTTACCGCACTTCCTTCATTTACTACACCCATGGCACAGAATTTTTCAATGCGTTCATTCACCCGTTTTTTAGGATCCAGTTTTTCAAGGGTTTTAAGATGTGTAAGGATCTCCTCTTTTACTGTTTTAAATGCTTCTTCATGATTGGTATGCGCACCGCCTAATGGTTCAGGAATGATCCCGTCAATGAGTTTATTTTCCATCATATCCTTAGGAGTAAGTTTCAATGCTTCGGCAGCACGTTCTTTATTGTTCCAGTTGCGCCATAAAATAGAGGAGCATGATTCCGGTGAAATAACCGAATACCATGTGTTTTCAAGCATCAATACTTTATCGCCAATTCCAATTCCCAATGCTCCGCCTGATGCACCTTCTCCAATAACAATACAAATCACCGGCACTTTTAATTGAGTCATCTCTAATAAATTGCGTGCAATGGCTTCTCCCTGTCCGCGTTCTTCAGCTTCTAATCCGGGATATGCGCCGGGGGTATCAATAAATGTAACAATGGGTTTGTTGAATTTTTCTGCCAGCTTCATTAAGCGTAAAGCTTTGCGATATCCTTCCGGATTGGCCATCCCAAAATTACGGATCTGGCGCATTTTGGTGTTAATCCCTTTCTGTTGGCCAATGAACATAGCGGTTTTACCGTCCACACTCCCAAAACCACCTACCATTGCTTTATCATCTTTAACGGTACGGTCGCCATGCAGTTCCATAAAAGTACCATCAGTTACATAATTAATATATGCCAGGGTATAGGGCCTGTCGGGGTGACGGGACACCTGCACACGTTGCCAGGGAGTAAGATTGCTATAAATTTCAGTACGTGCCTGTTTTACTTTTTCTTCAATATCAACTATATTTTTAGAAACATCCACACCACTTTTTTCAGCCACCTGTTTCAACTTCTCTAATTGCTCATACAGATCTTCGATTGGTTTCTCAAAATCTAAATAATTCATCTGTTTTATGTTTATAAGTTATTGTCAGATGGAATACGCCATATTAACCATGTAAGTTGGTTCGCATTTGCGGATGGCTATTTCATGCTTTTTTGTTTTAGGAATGCTAAAGTAGCAAAAAATGCATAGAAAGTAAATTAATCCACCGGAATAACCAATACTGGAGTTTCCCCCAAAAAACAAAAGATCAACTTTCAAATGCTTATTAGATAATAAGAAATCATTTTTAGAAAGTGAATTGGTTGTTTTTTTTCAACAAAAATGAGATTCCTCAAAAAGTTTATGTCCATAATCGTGTTATATTCTTTGTGGTTATTGCAGTATAACACTTTGGACGTAAACTTTTTGAGGAATCTCATTTTTGTT
>JBQTHQ010000054.1:0-35612 GCA_052389695.1 Bacteroidota bacterium
AAAATATACAATTGAGAGAAAAAACTAATTAATAATAATTATGCGTATATTATTTTTTGCAACAACCTTGATCTTATATTCATGTAAAGGCGATACACAAAGATCGGATGAAAAAGAAATTCAATCTGAAGTCAAAGAAGAGCAAATGCCTGTTAAGCCCGACACCATAGAGTCCGTATTTTCATTTGACTTTGCAAAAGATAAAGTTGAAAACGGAGAAGAAATTAAATATCACCAAAACGGAGCTTTGTACATAAAAGGTATGATGAAAAATGGAAAGCGTAACGGGCTTTGGAAAAGCTGGTACGAAAATGGTACGCCCTGGAGTGAAACTACATTTGAAGATGGTAAGAAAACAGGTAAAACAGTTACCTGGTATGAAAATGGTAAAAAACGATACGAAGGATATTATATAAATAATATTGAAAATGGTAAATGGACCTTTTGGGATGAACAGGGAAACACGACGAAAACAAAAGATTACGGAATCAAGTAGTGTTTATTTAGTATTGTTATTATATTTGTAATTATCACATACAAATGAAAAAAATAATTTCACTTCTATCTTTTTTTTCAATTTTTATTGTTTCATGTACCTTCGAAAAGGGTGAAGTTGTTCAACCTGTAGATATTAAGGACTGTGTCAAAGATTCCACAATTGATGTAATTGCTGTTACAATCGGAGATGATTTCTTTAATCCGGCAAGCATCACTATAGTTACGGGAGATACAGTTAAATGGACATACACATCTGGCAGTTCAGTGCATTCAACAATATGCGATGGTTTAACCTCGGGTACCAGCTTACCTTCGGGAGGAACATCCTGGAATAGCGATATTGATGGTCCTTCTCCAATGGTGCCGGGTAATACCTACAAAAAAGCAATAAGCGTACCCGGCAATTATACGTATATATGTGGTGTACATGGATCAATGATGTCGGGCACAATCATTGTAAAACCGCGTTGTAATTAATGTTAAAAATAAAAAGATGAAAAAAATATTCTTATCTGTTATTTCAGCACTAGTTTGTCCAACCATGTTTGCTCAAATCTATATGGCAAAAACCTGTGAGATCAGCTTTTTTTCAGCTTCACCTTTGGAAAATATTGAAGCTGTAAACAAGGCCTGCAAACCTTTGATAAATACAGCTTCAGGCGATGTACAGGTGAAGATCGTGATCTCCGCTTTTGTTTTTGAAAAACCGTTGATGCAAGAACATTTTAATGAAAATTACATGGAAAGTGAAAAATTTCCAAATGCTTTCTTCAAAGGAAAGATCAATGAAAAGATAGATTTTACAAAAGATGGCGAACATAAAGTAACAGTTACCGGTAAGTTAACCATTCATGGTGTAGACAAAGACAGAACAATAGATGGAGTATTATCAGTTAAAGGTAGTCAGCTGATTATTTCTTCAAAATTTAATGTTCACATAGCAGATCATGAAATTAAAGTACCCAGTTTGTATGTGCAAAATATTGCAGAAGATGTAGAAGTAAAATTGAATGCAATGTTGGAACCATTTAAAAAATCTAATTAACACGGTATGATGATCTTTACAAAAAAAGTCTTTGCAGTATTATTTCTGATCGTATCAGTTAATTACATTAATGCACAGGATGATATGCTAAGTCTTTTAGATTCTGCAGGCGGGCCAAAGGTTCATGAAAAAGTTATTGCGACATTTAAAACTACAAAGGTCATTAATGCTCAATCCATAGAAACAGTAAAAGGTGGAACAATGGATTTCAGGGTAACACACCGTTTTGGAAATATAGGTACTCAAAGTAATGGGGGAGCGCATACACTGTGGGGATTTGATAATTCAACGGACATTCGTATTTCATTTGATTTCGGGATTACCGATAACCTGACTTTAGGGGTAGGCCGCAGTAAAGAAAGAGAACTGATCGATGGATTGGTTAAATACCGTTTTTTAACACAAACTACTGATAATCATATTCCTTTATCAATTGCTTTTTTTGGTGACATGAGTTATAATCCACAGGAAGCAAGTCAGTTTTACAGTGGAACGATTGCGTCTCCCGGTTTTAAACAAAAAGAGGTGCACCGGTTTTCTTATACCAGCCAATTACTTATAGCCCGTAAATTCGGTTCACGTTTTTCATTGGAATTGATACCAACTTACCAGCATCGTAATTTTGTTGCCGCATATATTAACCCCGATAATACTGCAGAAGAAACAAATGATCTTATTTCAATTGGAGTAGGAGGGCGTTTAAAGCTTACTAAGCGAATAGCCATCATTGCCGATTATTTTTATACACTTTCTGAATATCGCGTGAATAATTCATCCACTCCATTTTATAATCCCTTGGCAATAGGTATTGAAATTGAAACAGGAGGACATGTATTTCATCTGAACTTTACAAATGCTTCGGGTATTATTGAAAACAATTATATTCCTTATACTACTGATAGCTGGTTAAAAGGAGGGTATAAATTCGGATTTAATATTTCCAGGGTATTTAATTTGACAGGTAAGAACAAAAAGAATAAAGCGCACTAATTATTGCTGTGTTTGTCACCACCCACACTGTAGTAATTATTTTCTTCATCTTCACTACCTATTTCTTCCAGTTCATCATCTAATTCAACTCCGGGAATATCCAGATCAGAGGCAGTTTTATCGTCATTAAAATCTTTTTCATTGAGATCGGAAAGTTTCTCATTGGGCGATTTTTTACGGGAAGGATTTTCAGGATCAAGATCAGCTTCTTTTTTTCCTTTGTTGTAGATGTCATCCTTTGCAGGGTAATCAAGGTATTCCGGAAGCTCTTTTTCTTTTGATCCTGTTATTTTTTCTTTTTTCTTCATCATTTTACTTCTTTATGAATTTCTTCTACTTGTTGTATAAATTTTGTTACGTTGGTATCAGCGTATGGACCGTATGAATCAGTTAATGTTCCTTTTTCTCCGTCAACAGTTTCTATCGCATATAAAATAGAGCTATCAGCAGGATCTGATTCTCCTTCAAAACGATAAAAATTTACAATTTTAACTTCATCCGGTTGAAATATTTTTTTAGTTGATAATGATTTCAGGCCTTTATCAGTAGCTTTAAATTGTGTATTGAATCCTTCAGCCAATAGCATGTCAGTGCAGGATGCTAAGGATTTCATTTCTATTTTTACCATTAGGCCCATAGGAGGTTTATTCATAATGTAAAAATAGGAACACCTGTTTTAATTAACCTTACATAATTATAACAGGAAGTTACATAATTCATTTGTTACAAATAAAAAACCCCTCGCGTTTAGCGAAGGGCTTAAAAAATATAAAGTAAGATTTAATTTCCGGAATAAGCAGGTAATTTCCCTTCTTTAATTAATTGAAGGCTTTTTTGTTTATGTTCTTCAAAATTACCGAAACAAAGAGCATCCAGTAATTCTTCCTTGCTCATCGCAGGACTGTTTAATTGTGCTTTGATTTCTTTCTCACAACGATCAACATATTTCTGGAAACGCTCTGGAGCCCATATATATTGGGTTTTATGCCAGTTTGGAAGACTGCGGTCAACGCTGAATTCTTTTGGCATGCTGTCATTTAATTTAATGTTTGTTTTTACATCCAAACCTTCAAAACGTTTTGGTAACAAACGGTTATCAAATATCAACGGACGGCTGATTTTTATAACATGTTTCTTCTTTTTGGGATCAACCATGGCTAAACCTTCAATGATCAATCCTTTTTTTCTAAGATGACCGTATTTCGTTTCAAAGCTTTTTAGAATTTCAAACATGGTTGTTTTTATTGATGGGAAGATAAAGATAAGCAATATTCAGTTATCAACAAAAAGGTATTTAAATAATTGAATGCCAGCTAACTAAAGATGTTAAAAACTCGTCTGACGAACTTATAATTGTATGGCTCAGATCGCTTTTTTTAATCGACTAAAAATACTGTTAAAAATTAATTGATTGAAAATCAGTTAGTTATGATTATTAACGCTGTTTAATATATTTTTTATGATCATTAGGTGATGATTATCATGTTCAGCAACAAAAAAAGCCATGTCAACTACCCTCATTTGTTTTTGTAAGCGAGGATGAAATGCCGATTGGTTGGGGTCTAGTTTTTTTAATCTTGAAATAAAATGATCCCGGTTGTTTTTAAATTCATGGATTAAATCAGATAGTATACGCTCATTGTGATTTGCTTTATACGTTTTTTGGTTGGTCATATCGGCAGCACGTAATATTTCCAGTTTATTTATAAAGTCATTGATCCGGCCATCATGCAGCTCATCGAGGTCTATTAAATGTCCAATATGCTCCTGGATGCTCCAGGCATTATCAATTTTTTGAGTAAGAATGTTTTTGGAAAGTCCTTGCGTTATGGTTTTAATTTTTTCAGCTGTACTCTGTAATTGTTTAATAATAGAAAGAAAATTTTCTGAAGGAAAATTAAAATCAAATTCTCGGGATGTCCATTTTACAAAATCCATTATTTAAAATTTATTCCTGATTTTTCTTTTTTACCATTGTTAAAATAGTAGCAATAGCTACTGTTTCACCTGTTTCGTCAAAAACATCCACCAGCCATTTTACAATTCCTTTGGCAATATCATTTTCATCTTCGGGCTTTCTTTCCTGTTCTATCTTTTCTTTGCATGTAAAACGTACCGCAATAGTTGCTCCGGGGTAAACAGGTTTTGTGAATCGGCATTCATCAATTCCATAGTTTAACAAAACAGGTCCTTTGGGTGCATCCACAAATAATCCCGCTGCACGAGATAAAACATAATATCCGTGGGCAACACGTGCGGTAAAAATCGTTCCTTCCAATGAATTTGCATCCATGTGCGCATAAAATTTATCACCACTTAATTCGGCAAAAGCTTCTATGTTTTCAAGCGTAACTTTATGCGTTTTTGTGATCAGTGTTTCACCAATTTCTAATTCTTCAAAATAACGTTTAAAGGGATGGATATCTTTTAAAATGTATTTTGCCCCATATTGATATTGATTTGATATTTTAGAAAGTGTAGTAGGGGAACCCTGTACAGCAGTACGTTGTAAATAATGGAATACTCCGCGTTTTCCACCCATTTCTTCTCCGCCCCCCGCACGTCCAGGTCCGCCATGGGTTAACATTGGCAAAGGTGAGCCATGGCCGGTACTTTCTTTGGCACAATCTGCATTTAGCACTAAAATTCTTCCGTGCATACATGCCGCGCCAATAACAAATTCTTTTGCAATATTATCATTACCTGTGACAATGGAGCAAACCAATGAACCTTTTCCAAGCTTTGCCAATTCCACTGCTTCGGAAATATTTTTGTAAGGCATAATGGTGCTCACCGGACCAAATGCTTCAATGTTATGTACATCCTGGTATTTGAAAGGTTCTTTGTTTAAGAAAAGGATGGGCGACATAAACGAACCTTTATTTTTGTCTGCACCTGTCACTTCAAATTTTTCAAGGTGACCATAAACTATTTCCTGTGATTTTGAAAGCTCCATTACTTTTTCAGCCACTTCCTTTAATTGCGATTTTCCTGCCAATGCACCCATTCGTACGCCTTCTACTTGCGGATCGCCAATTATCGTTTGCGCCAGACGTTTGCCTAAAGCTATTTGCACATCTTCCACTAATTTTTCCGGAACAATGATCCTGCGAACAGCGGTACATTTTTGTCCGGCTTTAACAGTCATTTCACGTTGCACTTCTTTTATAAAAATTTCAAATTCAGGAGTTCCCGGAACAGCATCTGAGCCCAATACACAACAGTTCAGTGAATCGGCCTCCATATTGAAAGGAACAGCTTCCTCCAATATTCGTAGATGAGATTTCAACATTTTTCCTGTGCTTGCAGAACCTGTAAATGTTACAATATCCTGTGAGATCACATGGTCCAAAATTCCATTGGCGCTTCCGCAAATCAATTGTAATGCACCATTGGGAAGTATCTTCGATGCTGCAATTTCTTTCACAACAGCTTCGGTTAAAAAAGATGTAAGTGTAGCGGGCTTAACAATTGCAGGGACACCGGCCAATAAATTCACAGCAATTTTTTCCAGCATTCCCCACACAGGGAAATTAAACGCATTGATATGAATGGCAACGCCTTCTTTAGGAACGCAAATATGATGGCCAATGAATGTTCCTCCTTTACTAAGCTTTGCAGCTTCACCATCCAGACAAAATGTTTCATCCGGAAACTGTCTGCGTAAACTAGCATATGCAAATAAATTGCCGATGCCGCCTTCAATGTCTATCCAACTATCAGTACGTGTAGCGCCAGTTGCCCAACTTACGGAATAGAATGTTTCTTTTTTTGATTGAAGATGTATTGCTAACGCTTTTAACATTCTGCCACGTTCCTGGAATGTTATTTTGCGTAATGCAGGCCCGCCGGTTTTGCGTGCATAATCCATCATTGCAGAAAAATCCAATCCATTGCTGCTGGCAGTTCCTATTTCATCCCCGGTAACGGCATTGAAAAGTTTTTGCCCTTCTCCCTCTCCGGAAACCCATTTGCCGCTTGCATAATTTTGTAGTTTCATAATTAATTTGGTCTTAAAAATATATGAGCAAAGTTACCATATTGTCCTGCTTAAAGGAAACAAGTTCTTGAAAATTTTCAAAGCTTTTAATGAAATATAAAAAATAGTTATACATTTGCGCCAGTAATGGTTTTTGTTTTATCCATTTTTGGATAACAAAATTAAAAGGGAATCAGGTGAAATGCCTGAACAGTTCCCGCTACTGTAAGCTCTTTTAAACTTTTTGACAATCTGTTGCCACTGTGGCGCCACGGCGCCATGGGAAGGCGTCAAAAAGGGAGTAAGTCAGAAGACCTGCCAATACTGTTTTTACCATTTGTAGCTTTCGGAGAAAAGGCGAAGAATAGACGAAATGTTTATCTTTTTTCTATCCTTACAATTTTACCGTTTGTTGCTAATGATCAGCTTTTAACGCTATCGTTTGTAATGAATTTGTTTAAAATTAATAGCAGTATTTTATTTTTCTGTATGGCCTTTTCCGGCTATTCCCAGATTTCTGTTGATTCTACTCAACAATTAACTGCTGTGGAAATAACTGATTCCAAATTAAAACATTTTGCAGCGGGTACAAAAGTGGAAACAGTAGATTCTGCCACACTACAAAGATTTAGTACTTATAACTTAGCAGATTTGTTATCTGCTCAGAATAGAATTTTTGTAAAAAGCTATGGTCTTGGAAGCCTTTCTACAAGTTCATCCAGGGGCGGCAATGCAAATCACACCGCTGTATTATGGAATGGTTTTAATTTGAACAGCCCTATGAATGGTGTGTTGGATCTGGCTCTTGTTCCTGTAAATTTTTCTAATGAAATAAATATTCAATATAGCGGCACATCTGCTTTATGGGGCAGCGGTGCGGTAGCAGGAGTGATTCATTTGAATAACAAAGCTGAGTATAATAAAGGCTTAACTTTTTCTGCTGGAGCAACTGTTGGAAGCTTTAACAATTATGCTCAGCAGGCGGCTATAGGATGGAGTGGTAAGCGTTTTGTTACTTCTTTAAAACTATTCAACCATACTGCTCAAAATCATTACCCCTATTATAATACGTACCTGGAAGAAACTCCTAAAAAATATCAAAACAATAATGAATTAAAGCAATCAGGATTGTTAACTGAAAATTATTTTAAAATTAACTCACATCAAAAAATAAATCTGCGTTTTTGGTATCAATTCAACGACAGGAATATTCCGCCAACAATGCTGCAGTTAACAAATCGTTCGTATCAAAAGGATGAAACCTATCGAATTACTTCTGAGTGGCAGCGAACCGGTGAAAAATTAATATGGATTATCCGGGCTGCCTATTTTGACGAAGATTTGAAATATACCGATGAAATTTCTCATAAATCCTCAATGAGCCATTCCCAAAATAGTATCGTTGAAACAGAAACGAGAATAACGCTTTCTCGAAATCATTTTATAAACCTTGGATTGAATAATACTTTTGTGAAGGCAAAATCATTCATTGTGCCAACACCTAAAGATGTTAGTGGATACAATGGTACCCCGCGGCAAAACAGAACATCTTTATTCTTTTCTTATAAATATCAAAGTGCAAATAATAAGCTGAATGTGGTTATTTCTGCGAGGGAGGAAATGATTGAAAATAAAATGGTTCCGTTTACATATTCGGGGGGTATTGACTGGCGAATCATGAAATGGGTAAGTGTAAAGGCCAATGTTTCAAAAGTATATAGGATCCCAACATTTAATGATCTATACTGGATACCGGGAGGTAATCCCAACCTGTTATCAGAAAGTGGTTATTGTGAAGAAGGCGGCCTGCAATTTAACTGGAATAATAAAAAATGGACACTGTTGTTTCAACCAACATTATTTAACAGGAGAATAGAAAATTGGGTGATCTGGTTACCTGAAAGTTATTACTGGAGCCCCAAAAATATCATGGAAGTATGGAGCAGGGGTATGGAAACAAGAACAGAAATACAATATACTTTGGGTAAGTTAAAAATAAAAACAGAAGTGACTACAAATTATGTTGTGTCCACAAGCGAGAAAGCGAAGAGTGCAAATGATGCATCTGTAGGTAAGCAATTGATTTATGTGCCAATGTATTCAGGTCAGGGTTTATTTTCGGTTGAATACAAAGGCTTTGTACTTAGCTATCAACAAACCTATACGGGTTACAGGTATACTTCAACGGACAATAGGGAATATTTAAAACCGTACCAATTGTCAAGTATTTATTTGTTTAAAAAAATAACAAATAAAAATTATGCATACACTGTTTTTGTCAATGTGAATAATCTTTTTAATGAGCGGTATGAGGTTATTCAAAGCAGGGCAATGCCGCTTGTAAATTATCAGGCAGGAATTTCGCTTCAATACAATGAACATAAATAATAACTAAAACAAAAAATAAAATGAAAACACAATTATGCAGATCAATTTTTTTAGTCGTTGCAACTTTGGCTTCGGCTGCTTTAAAAGCTCAGGTGACAGCCACATTTGAAAATTTAATATTACCCCCAAATTCTTACTGGGATGGTTCATCTACGCCTTCAGGAACAACGTTTGCCAGCGGAGATGCTGTTTTTCCTAATTTTTATGACCCTTCTTTTGGCGGATATTGGGCATCAGGTTGGGCTTATAGCAATATGAAGGATAGTACAACCGCCGGTTATTTAAATATGTATAGTGCACGCACCGCAATTGGATATGCCGGTTCGTCAAATTATGGAATTGGAAAAGACGGCTCAATAATTAATTTCAATTCAAACGCAATTGCCGGTGTAGTAAATGGTGTATATATTACTAATACTACTTATGCAGCTTTGAGTATAAGAGATGGCGATATGTTTGCTCGTAAATTCGGAGATACTACTGGTACCAACTCAGGCCTGGCACAAGGTACTTACCCTGATTGGTTCAAACTAAGTATTACCGGTTATAGAGGCGGGAATGTAATCACCGATACCGTAAATTTTTATTTGGCTGATTACCGGTTTGCAAACAGCGCAAAAGATTATATAGTAACTAACTGGCAATGGGTTGATCTGATCTCTTTGGGAAATGTAGATAGTCTGATATTTAATTTATCGTCATCTGATAATGGGTTATATGGAATGAATACTCCGGGATTTTTTGCGATCGATGATTTCATTACGGCAAGTACTGCAACTGGTATCGTATCTGAAAATAAAGAAGTAAGCTTAAATGTATTTCCTAATCCTTCCAGTAATCAATTAACAATTGATCTTTCGAATGTAAGTGAATCACAAGTAAAAGTGGATGTTACGGATATCCAGGGAAAGTTGATGTATTCTGAAATTCAAAATACGGGCAAGAGCTTTCATATGAATATTTCTAACTTTGAAAATGGAATTTATTTTATAAATATTAGTGGAGAAAATACAAGTATGAATCAAAAGTTCATAAAACAGTAAATGAGAACTCGTTATTTTATGGTTTTGTTTTTTTGTATGCTGGCACTGCATTCTGTTGCCCAGTTTGCCCCTCCTGTGGGGCAAACCGGGACAACCTCAATGTATAAGGACAGTTCCGCATTCGTTGCCTGGGCCACAGGCTGCACCAGCGTTCGTGGATACCAGGATATATCCAATACCTCACTGGGATATGCATCAACTGGCGCCGATTCAATGGCACTAGGAGCAGCCGGGTCAAATGGCACATTAAGTTTAGGGGATGGAGGAAGCGCTGTGCTGACTTTCTCTTTGCCTATAAAAGATGGGCTTGGTTTTGATTTTGCTGTTTTTGAAAATTCATTTAGTGATACGTTTTTAGAACTGGCCTTTGTTGAAGTGAGTTCGGACGGAGCCAATTTTTTTCGTTTCCCGGCGATTTCCAATACCCAGGATACAGTACAAGTTGGAAGTTTTGGAAGTGTAGATGCTACGCTTGTTGATAATTTGGCCGGTAAATACCGTGCACTTTATGGTACCCCTTTTGACTTGTCCGAATTACCATCGCAGGCGGGGTTAGATGTAAGCCACATTACACATGTTAAAATAATTGATGTTGTAGGCTGCATTCAAAATGCTTATGCCACTTACGATTCAAATAATAAAAAAGTGAATGACCCCTGGAATACTCCTTTTGCCTCCGGTGGGTTTGACCTGGATGCAGTAGGTGTTATACATCAGCAAACAACAAATGTTAAAGAGATTAATACTATTGCAAGTGTGTCTGTGTTTCCTAATCCTATAGGCACAAATATTACGGTATCCTGTTATCTAAGAGAGGGAAATTCTTTAAAATTTATAATTACAGATGTTACAGGCAGAATGTTAAAAATTATAAACAATGGTGTTCGGCCGCAAGGATGGAATAGTCTGACAGTTGATATGGAGGACCTTAGTTCAGGTATTTATTTTTTGCAATTAAAAACTAGTGAAGTAACAATTATAGAAAAATTATTCAAACAATAGAAAATGTATAGAATAGAATGTAAGTTGTTTTTTTTGTTGTCGGTATTTTGGCTTGGCTTATCATCCTGCCGGAAAGATAAACCTGAAGATTTTGTACAACCCATACCTGTTATAAGTAATAATGGCGGTGTATATATTACCAATGAAGGTAATTTTCAATTTGGCAATGCAAAGATTAGTTATTATGATTTTGAAAGCGGAGTATCTACGGAAGATTTATTTAAACCTGCAAATAACCGTCCGTTAGGTGATGTATGCCAATCGATGTGTTTTTTTAACAGGAAAGCATACCTTATAATTAATAATTCCAACAAAATTGAGGTGGTGGATCCAAAGTCATTTGTAGTGTCTTCTACAATTACTGGGCTTGTATCTCCCCGTTATTTTTTGCCTGTAAGCAACAACAAAGCTTATGTTACAGATTTTAAAGCAAATGCTATATCCATTATTGATCTGAATAATAATGTTGTTACCGGAAACATTCCTTGTTTTGGCTGGACAGAAGAACTCGTACTTGCTTATGGAAAGGTTTTTATCGTTAATCATAATTCTAATAAAGTATATGTCATCAACACGTTAACAGATGCTATTAATGACAGCATTAGTGTTGGTTATGCATCTAACTCTATACGTGAAGATAAGAATGGCAAGCTTTGGGTAACATGTTCAGGAAATCCTGCAAATAACATTTTTCCAACCATTCACCGTATCAACCCAATCAATAACCAGGTTGAGCTATCAATCACTTTTGCAAATCTTTCCGATAATCCTTATAAGCTGGATATTAATGGAAGCCTTGATGTATTGTATTATATAGCTGATGCCGGCGTATATCAATTGCCGATTACGGCCACAACTATTTCCTCATTTCCATTAATTCCGAAAGGAAGTTATAATTTTTATGGAATCGGTATTGATCCGAATGATGGAACTATTTATGTTGCCGATGCTGTAGATTATGTACAACGGGGTGTTATTTTACGCTACCAGTCCAACGGTACATTTATTGATTCGTTTACCGCCGGAATTATTCCCGGTGATTTTTATTTTAATTAATAGTTTGCATATATTGAAAACAAAAGAAAAATGTATTTTTTGCTGGAGTGGAGGAAAAGATTCTGCTCTGGCATTATATAAAATTTTGCAGGACAATAAATTTGAAATTACAGCACTGCTCACTACAGTAAATTCAAATTTCAAACGTATTTCCATGCATGGTGTTCGTGAGATATTGCTGGATCAGCAGGCTGTATCCATTGGATTGCCATTAATTAAAATGTATGTAGAAGAAGGAACCAATGCCGAGTATGAAAACAATATGGAAATTTTACTTTTGAAATACAAAGCGCAAGGCGTAACAAAAGTAATTTTCGGAGATATTTTTTTAGATGATTTGCGCGAATACCGTGAAAAAAATTTAGCAAGAATTGGTTTGACTGCTGAATTTCCCTTATGGAAAAGAGATACAAAAGAACTACTTAATGAATTTTTACAATTGGGTTTTAAAACAACTACCTGTTGTGTGAATGACGCTTATTTAGGTGAAGATAAGGTAGGAGTGGAGATCGATAAAAAGTTTATTGAAACACTTCCAAAGAATGTTGATCCTTGCGGTGAAAAGGGAGAGTTTCATACGTTTTGTTATGAAGGGCCCATTTTTAAAAATCCCTTAAAATTTAAAATTGGTAAAAAAGTATATAAACCTTTGAAAATTAAAACAGACCGTACCGTGTCTATCCCTACCACAAAAGGGTTTTGGTATTGTGATTTGATGCCTAAATAAAATTTAGATTTTATCGTTAATTAATTACTTCTTCTATTTCACCTCTCATTTTAAAAAGGCAACCAAATAAAAGCAAAAAATGCTTAGTTGTTTGGTAATCAACCGTTTACTCCAATACGCATTTTGGGTATCATTTGTCCGCTGCAATAGTTGGAACTTTGAAAAACAAAGTTTTTCAAATGAAAAATATACACTTAATACAAAACAATGATTTCCTCTTGCTTTTCTCATAAAAATAGTTTCACTTAGCTATATTGAAAAGTAGACAATCTTTTTTAGCAACATGAAAAAACTTGTACTATCCTTATTTATTTTCTTCACGGTGGCGGGGATGGCGCAGGTGAATCTCGTAACTAATCCATCGTTTGAGGATACTGTGAATTGCCCTTACCAAGCAGGTGATATATTTAAGGCAAATGGATGGACTTCATTATGTGGAAGTCCAGATTTTTTTAACACCTGCAACCAATACGATTGGGGAGTGCCCACTAACATTTGCGGCTTTCAGCTTCCTGCAAGTGGGAATGCTTATGCTGGTTTTGTCACTTACTCAAACTCAATGACGAATGCGAGAGAGTTTCCCGCCTGTAATTTAAGTAGTTCACTAAATGTTGGTACCAAGTATTTTGTTTCATTCAAAGTCGTACTGAGTTTAGAAAATGTAGCAAATCCAGCTAATTGTGCTTCAAACAAGACAGGAGCAATGTTTACAATGGGCACCTCGATATGTAATTCACTTATAACTAACAATCCTCCTGTTTTTACTGATTCTATTATTACTGATTCCTTAAACTGGACAAAAATTTCTGGCTCTTTCGTAGCCGATTCTGCCTATTCAAATATGGTTATCGGGAATTTTTTTGATGATGCTAACACCGATACAACGAAGTTCTTTAATAGCTGGTGGTCAGATTTTGCTTATTATTATCTCGATGACGTTTGCGTAAGTACAGATTCTCTTTTTGCCAATAACTATATCTATACAGGAATAAAGAAAAATAATTCATCTAATGGGATTAGCTGTTATCCTAACCCAATCGTTGATAACCTGACCATCAAAAATTTGATGCAGGAAAAAATGGATGTAAAAATCTATAACATCTTAGGCGAACAGGTTTTTTTCATAAAAGATGTAACAGACAAGGAATTAACGGTGAATTTAAGCAGTATCGTTTCAGGAATATTATTCGTTCAAATAAAATCAGGAAAACAAACCAATTCATATAAACTTTTAAAACAATAACCCATGAAAAAAGTAGCCTTACTTACTGCATCGTTGATATGGACTTTCCATGTCTTTTCACAATCAGATATATCTGGCCCATTTATCGGGCACCAGCGAGCCGCAGGTCGTTATGTTGGATGGTCTCCAGCAGTATTAGGCAGTGTGGCAGGTTCTCTTGAGGTTCGTAATGACTTTGCGGGCCAACCTATCAATTTTTTTACAGGAGGGGCTGCATTAGCAAATCGGAGAATGACTATCTTAGGAAGTGGTGGAGCTACTGCTGGTTTCGTAGGAACTCCATGCTAAAGCCGTTTTTTCGTAACTTTCTTAAATGATGAAAACACAAAAACAACAAGAGCAACTATCACTTAATTTTTCATGGAAACATGGAAACTTAGAGGAATTCGCTTCAGAGCCTTCGTCAATAAAGAGTTGTGACGATTTTTATTTCCGTGGAAACTTCGTGGAATCCTGGTGGAAACTTGCGGAAACTTGTTCCGTTGTTGCTAAGCGTGTTGTTATACTCTGTTTTTGCGTTTTGGTTTCAGGTTTTTGTAAGGGGCAGGTTAATTTAGTTCCTAACTATTCGTTTGAGGTTCATGATACCTGCCCCAATACCATTGACCAAATACATTATGCGACTGGATGGAGTAAGTATAGCAGTAATTCAATTCCAGATAATACAACTCCTGATTATTATAATTCATGTTCTTCAGACACTCTTATGGGAGTACCTAAAAATGCTGGTGGATTTCAAAATGCACATAGAAATTGTAATGCGTATGTTGGTCTGGCAACATTTAACATCGGCTATCCAAATTGGCGAGAGCACATAGGAGTACAATTGAGTTCTCCGCTGATTATAGGGCAAAAATATTTTCTTTCGTTTTATACCGTAATGGGAGGAGATATTTTGCAGGGAGGTTATTATTACTCAATGCCTTCGGATAAAATAGGAATGCGCCTATCTACAATTCCTTTTAATGATAACGCTCCTGCACCCATTGACAATTTCGCTCATTTATACCTTCAAACAACTCTGAACGACACTTTAAATTGGACTCGCATATCAGGAAGTATAATTGCTGATACCGCTTATCAGTATTTAATATTAGGTAATTTTTTTGATGATGTCAATACTGACACCGTACACTGGAATTGTCCTCAATGCCAAAACGCTTTTGGTTATTTATTGATGGATGATATATGTATATCAACTGATTCCTCATTGTGTAATGGAGGTATTGACCTTATACCTTGTACCACTTCAATTTACGAGCAAACAGAGGATAATGGAATAGTCGTATTCCCCAATCCTGCTAATGATGAGGTAACAATTTCTTTCAGCGATACTCGCAACTATGAGGTTTGCCTTTATGATGTTTTTGGAAAGCTATTTTATAAAGCGGATTTGAGCGGCAAATTATCATTGTCAATTAATCTTCAATCATATCCTTCAGGGATGTATTTCATAAAAACAATTGATACAAAAAATAATAGAACAAACATCAGAAAAATAATTAAACTTTAAACTAAAAAACATGAAAACAAAAATGCAATTCATTGTAATGACCATTTTGGTTATTTTGTCAGGATATTCTTTTGGCCAAGGAGGTGCGCCTGGAAATTTCCGACCACTTGTTGGAGCCCTACCACTTGGTTGGACAGCAGGTACTCCTGGCAATCTTCAAATCCGTAACGATTTTGCTGGCCAGCCTATCAACTTTTATACAGGCGGAGCTGGCCCATTATTCCAAAGAATGACCATCCTCGGTTCAGGAGGCCCCACTGCTGGTTTCGTAGGGATTGGTAATGGGTTAACTCCAACTTTCCGTCTTGATGTGCAAAATGATATTAATGTGCGGACAACAGGTATCAATGAAGCATATCGTATTAATGGTATTACAGCATTACAAGTACCTTTAACACGTAATGTATTTGTAGGACATTTTGCTGGAATAAACAATGTAAATATTTCAGCGGAAGACAATGTTTTTGTAGGATTTAATGCAGGAAATGCAAATCTTAGCGGAGACAGAAATACTTTTGTTGGTTCCCGCGCGGGTCAAGTTATTACAAATGGACGGTTCAATACATTTATTGGTGCGGATGCGGGCTTAAGTTTTACAAATGGCAGCTCAAATACGTTTGTAGGTGAACATAGTGGTTTTCGACAAGTTTCAGGTAATAATAACTCGTACTTTGGTTCTCATTCAGGGCAGGCTGCAAATAATGGAGTAGGTAATAATAATACTTTTTTGGGTATGAATTCAGGTCCGGCAGTTGTTAATGCAGACGATAACACATTTACCGGTGCTTTTTCAGGTAACGCCTGTTCAAACGGTGATAAAAATTGTATGTATGGCGTACAGGCAGGCGGCTTTACCAATAATGGTTCAAGTAATGTGTTTATGGGTTATCGTGCCGGGTTTTTTAACAGGGGAGGAGATAGCTGTACTTATCTTGGGAGAGAAGCTGGGGTTCCCAATGGAGCCGTATTTAATAACATACGTAACTCAAGTGCAATTGGAGTAAATGCTACTGTAAGAGCGAATAATAAAATAATTTTGGGAAATAATAGGGTAAATGTTGGTATCGGTTTATCAAATGATAATATTCAAAACGGTCCGCAAAATAAACTTGAAATTGATGCTGGTCTAAATGGCTTTAACCCTTCAGCAAATGGTACAGTAGGCGTAAGCGGTTTACGTTTTCGTGATTTACATTTTGGTAATTTAACAGTTCCAAACCCCGGTACTGGAGTACTTTCTGTTGATGCCAATGGAGATGTAATTTATGTACCAGGCGGTGGAACGGCACTAGGTGGAATATGTGGAACAAACCCACCAGCATTAACAAATGATTGGGAAATTCCTTTAGGCATATTTAACTATGTATTCAGTGGACAAGGCACTGTAGGTACTAATGTAGGCGTTGGCACTAACTGCGCACCCGGTGCAAAATTACATTCAAGACAAAGCAATAATTCTTTTCCAATTAACCGAGCTATATGGGGAGAAAATAATAATAATACTGTAAATGCCTTTAATGTTGGAGTTGAAGGGGATGCGTTTATTGGTAATCTAGGTAATAGCATAGGTGTACTTGGATTAGGGGCTTCCAATGGAGGCAATGCATACGGAGGATATTTTGTTGCAAGTGGAAGCGGTATTACATATGGTATATATGCTTCAGCGCCTTTTGGCCCGGGGCAAACGCCTGGAGGCCCTCCTGTAGGAAATAGTTTTGCGGGATATTTTGATGGAGATGTAGTAAGAACAGGGACTGATAATTTTACCTCGGATGGTACATTAAAACAAAATATTGATACTATTTCCAATATTTCCAACGTTCTTTCTCAATTAAAACCAAGAACCTTTTTTTATGATACTCTTGCCCATACTAATATTAATTTAAGTGCTAAACGTCAGTATGGTTTTATAGCTCAGGATGTAGAAACTATTTTACCTGAATTAGTTGGAAGTGCAGTTCACCCGGCTAAATTTGATTCATTGGGAAATATTATTACTCCGGCATTAACATATAAAACGCTTAATTATCAAGCATTTATAGCTTTAATGATGAAGGGTATGCAGGAACAACAAAGTAAAATAGATAGTTTAAATGATGCAGTAGCTCAACTATCTAGTGCAGTAAATTCTTGTTGTTTAAACGGCATAAAAGCTACAAACAACATTAATAATAACAGTAATAATAATCAATTAAACAGTATCAATGTTTCAGATGTTAAACTTACAGATGCACAGTCAATAGTGTTGGAACAAAACGTTCCGAATCCTTTTGCAGAGCAAACAACTATCAGTTATTCTTTACCTGATAATACCGGTAAAGCGCAATTGTTATTTTACAATGCAAGTGGCAAACTTATTCAATCTGTTGACTTATCTCAAAAAGGACAAGGGCAATTGAATGTATTTGCAAATGATCTTTCAAATGGTGTTTATACTTATACGCTTGTTGTGGATGGTAATATTATTGAAAGTAAAAAGATGCTAAAACAATAATAAAAAGTACGAGTTACGATTAACAAAGTACGAAATCGTCAATCTACAATCGTAATTCGTAAATATTGGATCACGAAATACAAATAAAAACTCCTGAACAAATATGTTCGGGAGTTTTTTTACAAAGATTTCTTCACCAACTCCGCAGCTTCTTCGCCCACCAAACTGCCAATAGCAACACCCATTCCGCCTAAGCGAACAGCACAAAATACATTTTTACTTACGGCTTTAATGATGCTTTTCTTTTCAGGCCCCAGGCCCATAATTCCGCTCCAGCGCATATCAATTGTGTATTTCGTATAAGGTAAGATCATTGTTTTTAAAAGATCATCCAGTTTATTTTGTATTTTATCCGTCAGTCCAAATTCAGAGGTTTCTTCCGTTTTAAAATCCAGGTTTCTTCCTCCACCCAGTAGCACTCGATCACCTATATTCCGGAAATAATAATAACCGCCATCATAATGAAAGGTGCCTTTTAATTTTAAATTTTTAATAGGATCAGTGATCAGCACCTGTGCCCGTGCCGGTTTAACCGGATAATCGGGTAATAATTGTTTTGCAAAACCATTGGTAGCGATGATAGTGCGTTTACAAGTAATATGAATTTCATTTGTGGAATGAATGCTAACTTTTTTACCATCATCATTTAATTCTTTTACTTCAAATCCGTTGATAATTTCTACTCCCAGGTTTCTAACCTGTGCGATTAGCGCCTGCATCATTTTTCCGGTATCAATTTGACCTTCCCCTGCATTAAAAAGTAAATGTTTTACCTGTTTTAAACCCAAGGGATCAATTTTCTTATCCACATTTTTAAAGACATTTTTTTTACCTATAATGGATACAATATGCTTGTTCAAATACCCTATTTTTTCATAACTTTCGGTATACGCTTTTTTAGAGTCAAATACTTCATAACCCCCATAATTTTTAAAATCGATGGCTTTATCACCTAAATTTTTACGCAATCTCTGCAGCCCTTTCCAACGTTTTTGGATCAGGGAAAATACCTTGTCTTCAGAAGTATTTTTCAGGTCATTTAATATTTCCGTTGCACTGCCTATACAGGCAAAACCTGCATTTTTGGAGCTGGCTCCGGTGGGTAACATGCCCCGTTCAAGTACAATAATTTTGAGTGTCTTATGCTTTTTTTTGAGGTGCAGCGCGGCATTCAAGCCCACAATACCACTGCCAATGATCACCACATCTATGTCATTAAAAAAAGCCGCTTTTTCCCAGTAACTTAAGCCCATAGTCAGTTATATATGCGTATGTACAGTAAAGGTATATTTTTATCGGGTATAACAAATTTTAACATCTCCGGGTATGCAAAAATCCATTATATTTGCTAGCCCCAAAAATACACTCGAAGTGCTGAAATACTTTGAGATCCAAGGCACAATAAAACCATTAATTAAGAGTTATTATAAAGGTTGAAAAAGCAGTTTTTCATATTTATTGTTATCTCAGTCCTCGGGGTACAACTTTTTGCACAAAAACGTACTAAAAGTGCTGAAATTGGTATCTTCCTCGGAGGTTCCTATTATATAGGCGACCTTAATCCCATAAAGCATTTCAATGAGTTTACAAAACCTGCCGGAGGCATTGTATTCCGTTATAATTTTAATCCGCGCCTGGCTGCCCGTGCCAATGTTTTATTGGGCAGCATACAAGGGGATGATTCTTATTCTACCTCGCCCGGCCAGCAGCAACGCAATTTAAACTTCAAATCCCCTATTACAGAGGGTTCTGTTCAATTAGAATTTAATTTTTTAGATTACCAGATTGGCAATGAGAAAAGAAAATTTACTCCCTATATCTTTTTCGGATTGGGAGTATTTCAATTTAGCCCTAAAGGCGAGATCAATGGCAATTGGGTTGCACTACAACCATTAGGTACCGAAGGCCAGGGTTTACAAGGAGGGGCTTCCAAAAAGAAATATAAACTGATTCAAATGTCTATTCCTTTTGGAGTAGGTATTAAAGCTAATTTGTCTAAAAGCATTGGCCTTTCTATTGAATGGGGAATCCGTAAAACATTTACCGATTATCTTGACGATGTAAGCAAACGTTATTATGATCCTGTTCAAATAGCAGCTGCACGCGGCACAACAGCAGCAGCCATGTCTGATAAAAGTATTGGAAATGATCCAAATTATTCAAATACAGGCAGACAAAGGGGCAATTCGACCACCAAAGACTGGTATTCATTTGCGGGAATTGTATTGTCATTTAAATTAAAACAAAAAGTACCTCCATGCTTGGGTGTTGGGAATTAAGAAAGATTAAGAAATCATTATTTACTGTTCCAAGAGAACAGATTTTGTTATGAGTTTTAAAGAAAAAATTAATCCTTCCAATTTACCAAAGCACATTGCCATCATTATGGATGGTAATGGCAGATGGGCTAAACAGCAAGGAGCACAGCGCATATTTGGGCATGAGAATGGAGTAAAATCGGTTCGTGATACCGTTGAAGCCGCTGCTGAACTTGGAATAAAATACCTCACACTTTATGCGTTTTCAACAGAAAACTGGAACCGTCCGCAGGATGAAGTAATGGCACTGATGCAATTATTGGTACATACAATAAATGCCGAAACAGCCACCTTGAATAAAAATAACATTCGATTACAAGCCATTGGCGATCTAAAAAGTTTGCCGCAGGATTGTTATAATGAATTGTTAGAAGCAATAGAGAAAACAAAAAATAATTCCCGTACTACCTTAGTACTCGCATTGAGCTACAGCTCACGTTGGGAAATTGTAAGTGCAATGAAACAAATTGCACAGGAAATTGAAAATAAAAAACTTTCGTCCGCACAAATAAATGAAAGTACGATCAATCAGTATTTATGTACAGCCAATATTCCTGAACCTGAATTAATGATCCGTACCAGCGGAGAACATCGCATCAGTAATTTTTTATTATGGCAATTGGCTTATGCTGAACTATATTTTACAGATAAATTATGGCCTGATTTCAGAAAAGAAGACCTATACGAAGCAATCCTTGATTATCAACACCGTGAACGCAGATTTGGTAAAACGAGCGAGCAATTAATTTCATAAAAATGCATAAAAGACTCTTCTTTATATTTTTTCTTTCAATATTCACTATTTCTGCAAAAGCACAGGTAACCATTGGAGGTGACTCCACAGCGATTGATCTTTCCATCCAGAAAGAATATGAAATTGGCGGAGTTACGGTTACCGGTGGTGATCACCTGGATAAAGGCGTATTGATTCTTTTGTCGGGTTTAGGGTTGGGTGATAAAGTACAGGTGCCGGGAGATAAATTTTCAACTGCTATTGAGAATCTTTGGAAACAAGGGCTTTTTGAGGATATTAAAATTACCGTTACAAAAGTACAGGGGAAATTAATTTTTGTAAATATTGATGTACTCGAACGTCCCCGGTTATCAAAATTTTCTTTGAGAGGCATGACAAAGAGTGAAGCGGATGATATACGTGAAAAAATAAATCTTATAAAAGGAAAAGTAGTGACTGATGCACTCATTGCATCTACCCGGTCCTTAATAAAGGATTTTTTTATAAATAAAGCCTACCTCGATGTAAAGATAGATATTAAAAAAGAAAAAGATGAGAAGCTGGTGAATGGTGTTATACTTCACATTGTTGTAACTAAAGGAAATAAGATACGCATTAAGAATATAAATATTGCCGGCAATAATTCTATTAAAACATGGAAACTACGCAGAACATTTAAAGAAACAAAACGCAGGCGTTGGTGGAACCCTTTTAATCAGGGTAAACTGGATGAGGACAATTACGGGAAGGATAAAAAAGCCTTAATAGCAAAATACAATGAAAAGGGTTTTCGGGATGCAAAGATTTTAAAAGATACTCTTTATCGCGTTGGTAAAAAACGTATGAATATTGATATCGCTATTAGCGAAGGCCATAAATATTATTTCAGAAATATCAACTGGATCGGTAATAGTAAGTATTCAACAAAGGTATTGAACGAAGTATTGAGTATTAAAAAAGGAGATGTGTATGATCAGGCACAACTGGATATGCGATTAAATATGAACCCCAATGGAAATGATATCAGTTCATTATATATGGATGACGGGTATTTGTTCTTTAACGTAACACCGGTGGAGATCATGGTAACAAGTGATTCCATTGACCTTGAAATGCGTATATACGAAGGCAGGCAGGCTACCATCAACAAAGTGACCATTGTGGGCAATGTAAAGACTAATGACCGCGTTATTTTACGTGAGATCCGTACAAAGCCGGGTCAATTGTTCCGCAGATCAGATGTGATACGTACACAGCGTGAATTATCCCAATTGGGATATTTTGATCCTGAAAAAATGAATGTTACCCCCACTCCTAATCCTGCAACAGGTACTGTGGATATTGAATACACGGTGGAAGAAAAGCCATCTGACCAGATCGAATTATCAGGTGGATATGGCGGCGGGCGTATTGTCGGAACATTAGGAGTGTCATTTAATAATTTTTCAGGAAAGAATTTCTTCAAAAAAGATGCATGGCGCCCTTTACCATCAGGAGATGGACAGCGTTTAAGTGTTCGTGCACAATCAAATGGTGCGTTCTTTCAATCATATAATATTTCTTTTACCGAGCCTTGGTTAGGAGGTAAAAAACCTAATTCATTTAGTGTTACCGCTTATTACTCGGTTCAAACAAATGGTGAAAAGAAAAAGATAACAAATGGTGAAGGGACAAAAGTGATTAATCCGAATCGCCAGTCACTGGATATATTTGGTACATCTGTTGGTTTGGGTAAACGCTTAAAATGGCCGGATGATTATTTCACTTTATACCAGGAATTAGATTATCAATATTATACATTGAATAATTTCAGTTCTATTTTCTCTTTCAGTAAAGGGTATTCAAACAATATTTATTACAAAGCATCTATACAGCGTAATTCAGTTGACAAGCCTATTTTTGAAACACGTGGTTCTAACATAGCGCTAACAGGACAATGGACTCCTCCTTATTCACTATTCAATAATGTTGATTATACCAGTCCCACACTTACTGACCAGCAGCGTTTTAAATTTGTAGAATATCAGAAATATAAGTTTACGGCCACCTTTTTTACCCCAATAACTAATAAGCGCGGGCCTGAAGGGAAAGAGGCACGCAATTTGGTATTGCGTACTTCAGTTGGCTTTGGATTCCTGACATATTATAATAGTAAAGTAGGACAATCGCCTTTTGAGCGCTTTTATTTAGGAGGCAGTGGATTAACGGGTTTCGCATTGGATGGCAGGGAAATTATCGCTTTGAGGGGATATGATGACCAGTCGGTGACACCAAGGAGTAAGGCGGGCAATACTATAGGAGGTTCATACATTACAAAATATTCTGCAGAGCTGCGTTTTCCGGTAACACTTAACCCACAGGCAACAATATATATACTTGGATTTGCTGAAGCAGGTAACACCTGGGCACAAGGAAAAGATTTTAATCCCTTTGATGTGTATCGCTCAACAGGTGTGGGTATAAGGGTATTTTTACCAATGTTTGGATTGCTTGGTTTTGATTATGGCTGGAGATTGGATGAGTTGAAAGGGCCCGGAGGCAGCCTTATGCAAAAAGGCCAGTTCCATTTTACTATCGGAGCGGCAATTGGCGAGTTATAAGGAATATGAAAAGTACCCTGATCAGGAAACGAAGTACGAGTTTTTTTGGTACGATGTATGTTTTGAGTATAAGAAATTGTAATTCGCAGTAATTTACTAAATTCGCTCCGCGTTAAGTTCAAAAGCACCACGGAGCGGTTCAAAATTAAAAGGAGAACCTAAAAATGAAAAAATTAATTTTAACAGTAAGCATTGTACTTGCAACAATTGCATCTTCATTTGCACAAAAATTCGCGTATGTGGATACTGAACTTATATTGAGCCAGATACCGGAATACAAGGCCGCACAAGCAGAACTGGACAAAATATCCGTGCAATGGCAAAAAGAGATTGAAGCAAAATATGCGGAGATCGACAAAATGTATAAATCGTATCAGGCAGAACAGATTTTGCTTACGGAAGATCTTAAAAAGAAACGTGAAGGTGATATCATAGCAAAGGAAAAAGATGCGAAAGACCTTCAGAAACAACGCTTTGGTGTTGATGGAGAATTATTTAAAAAACGCCAGGAACTGGTAAAACCTATTCAGGATAAAGTATATGCTGCTGTTAAAGCGGTAGCTGAAAAAGGAGGTTATTCTGTAATGTTTGATAAGTCGAGTGATCTTACCATGTTATATGCAAGTTCAAAACTGGATAAAAGTGATGAGGTGCTGCAACATATGGGATATAAAGGCGGCGCTAAAACCGGAACTAAAAAATAATTATCTAAACTAAAATAATCGAAAACCTAAAAATTAATATTATGAAAAATGTTGTAAAACTAGCTATTGTAAGTGCTATTGTACTGATAAGTTCATTTACCACGAAGGCACAAAAAGTGGCTCATGTTAATTTAGATTCCCTGATCAGTATTATGCCTGAATCAAAAACTGCACAACAAGCTGTACAGGATTATGCAAAACAGCTGGAACAACAAGTGATTGCTATGCAAACAGAATTGCAGTCAAAATACGAAGCCTACCAAAAAGATGGCGCTAACATGGCTCCTATCGTTAAAGAATCAAAAGAAAAAGAATTGAATGATCTGAACCAACGTATACAGGATTTCCAACAACAAGCACAAACAGATTATCAAAAGAAAAGCGCTGAACTTTCAAAACCGGTTTACGAAAAAGCAAAAAAAGCAATTGATCAGGTTGCAAAAGACAATGGATTTAAATATGTGTTAGATACAAGCACAGGTATTGTACTTTACAATGAGCCTGCTGATGATATTATCGCATTGGTGATTAAAAAATTAGGAATTACTGTTCCTCCTGCCGGCAGTGGAACAACACCAATGACCCCTCCTAAAAAATAATTTTATAAAATAATTTTATAAAAAGTCTGTTCAATTGATCAGGCTTTTTTTGTTCGACCCCGCAGGAGTCGTATGTTTGTAGCGAAATGCCATCTCCATAAATATGCGACCCTTGCGGGGTCGAACAAATGGATTAGTATAATTATAATTTTATAACTTGCATTAAAATTTAATTGCTGTGTCAGTTAAAAAACCAATAGGTGTATTTGATTCAGGTTATGGTGGGCTTACCGTTTTAAAAGAAATTGTAAAGGCTTTGCCGGAATATGATTATTTGTATTTGGGTGATAATGCACGCGCACCTTATGGTACACGATCATTTGAAACGGTGTATGAATATACTTTAGAGTGTGTTCAACAATTATTTTCCATGGGTTGTGAACTGGTGATCGTTGCATGTAATACAGCATCAGCCAAAGCGTTGAGAAATATACAGCAGAAAGATCTTCCAAGGATTGCACCTAACAAAAGAGTATTAGGGGTTATTCGGCCTACAACTGAAGTAGTTGGAAATTACAGTAAAACAGGCCATGTTGGGGTACTCGGTACAACAGGAACAGTGAATTCAAATTCTTATCCTATAGAAATACAAAAATTTTTTCCAAACATTACAGTAGAGCAGGAAGCTTGCCCTATGTGGGTTGCTTTGGTAGAAAATAATGAATTGGAAAATGAAGCCGCTGATTTTTTTGTAAAAAAAAATTTAGATTCTCTTTTAACAAAGGATAAACAGATCGACACTATTATTCTTGGTTGTACTCATTATCCTTTACTGATCAATAAAATAAGAAAACATCTGCCTCAACATATTACTGTGCTTTCGCAAGGTGAGATTGTCTCTAAAAGTCTTATTGATTATTTAAAGCGGCATGCTGAACTAGAGCAAAAATGCAGTAAAGGTGGCAGCATTGATTTTTTAACTACCGATTCCTCTGAAAATTTTGATAAAGCCGCGAGTGTATTCTTTGGGAAGCCGGTGAAGTCGAAACAGATAAAGATTTAGGATTTGGGATTAAGGAATTAAGAATTTAAGATGGTCAAAATAAAAAAGTCATTGCATGTAACCAAGCAATGACGTTCTAAAAAATAATCTTAAATCTCAAATCCTCAATCCTAATTCATGTTTTATTCTTCCTTCTCCGCATTCTCGAACTTCACGATATCCGATGCGAAATCCATAAAGAATTTATGTGCTGAGGTAAATACAAAACGGTTATCAGCAGTTTTTTCAATTACATTTCTGCGGTTAAGTGTATTTAAAAAGTTTTTACGGGAATCAGCATCTTTTAATTGTTTGTTGGAAAGGATCAGATCAATGTAAGAAGAGTTAGTGAAGTAGCCTTCAATTTCTTCCACTTCAAATTCGCTGAACTGAATGCGTTCCATGAAATTTTTACCATCACGGTCCAGCTCATAGCTTAGCAGGGCAATAAAGATACAGATGTCGCGGGAAAGCATTTCATTTGATTCATCAGAAACCAGGTATGCAAAATCCTGTGTTAATTTCAGGTCGTAATTGAAGGAACCTTTGAAGAAATTCACGTAAAAATCTTCATTTTCTTTCAGCACTTCAAAAGTACGTTCTTGAGGCAATACAAATTTGCCTGCCATTAGATCTTCTACGATCTGGCGGTGGTGGTTAGGAAATTCCATGTTGTGGGTTTATAGTTATTTTAGGAACAGTTAGTGTTAGATCATTAATTTTTATTTTTTCAAATTCAGCTTTTTTTCCGAAGTCACGCTCAATATCTTCATCAAAAGCGAGTGTGGTAAGGGCAAAGAATTTTTCAATCTCTACTTTTTTATAATCTTCTTTTAATGTTTTGTTGCACCATTTAAAGAAATTATCTACAGGCAAATTCGATTTTAATTTTTCAGTATAATATACTTTGTCAAAGATCCATTTCTCAGCATCATTGGCTTCTTCTTCGAAATATACATCGGTATCGTTCTTGAATTGCTCAAACAATTCGGCTGCATTGAAGAAAGTATTTTTTGAATAAACAGAAACTTCTTTGCGTTTAAGGATCTTCGGTGATTTGCGTTTGTATGGATTTTTAAGATAGGTGATCCATCCGGTCAAAATGATCGACTCAGTACGAATACGTTCGATCAATGGCAATAGCTCTTTTGTCAGGATCTTTGACTGACGCAGCAAATTATCATTCACCTGGATCAACTGAAAATAAAGTCTTTCAAATTGAATCCTGGAACCTTCATCATCAAAATTCAATCGGTATTTATTGGAATATTCTGAAATATCATACAACTTATTGGCGATAGAAGCGGCATGATTTATATCCAGGATCTTATTCAATGGAAGAATGTATTCATCGATCCAGCGGGAGGCACGAATAATTTTTTCGCGATACCCTATCCGTTTAACATTTGCTTTCAGTTCACGTGTTTCATGTAAAAGGCTGGTTGTGTTGCGTTCCACCATTTCATAGAAAGATCGGATCTCAATGGCAAGGTCATTCAGTCGTTGTGATAATGTTACTTTGTCGCCATTGATATTTTCCCTGATCTTACGGAACAACTCGGAAATTGAAACATGGTATTTTTCTATTGTTTCAGGCAACATTGGTTTAAATTCATTCAAAATGAATTCAATAAGGTTATAATAAACCGTCCGTATTTCATAATTATCGTTTACAGGACTTAAAATTTTATAGTCCAGTAATTGCGAGCGAATGTCGGTATCATGCTTTTTTATTATATGATTGAGCGTTTCAAATGCTATAATGCCTTCGTTGGATTGTGTTTCATACAATTCAGCAATGATATCATAATGCTCTAATAAAAAACGTAATATACTTTTTGGTTCTGCTTTCATGTTTTACTTCTTAATTAACCCGCCCATTGCCTTCGACAGGCTCAGGCTGACCACCCGCGTGTTGTCACTCTGAGCTTGTCGAATAGTGTGCGCGGGCTTTTGTCATGTTGAGCGTAGCCGAAACATCTGCGGGACGGCTACTAATTCTTATTAATTTTTTTAGTCGTAATTGCTTTTTCCACCACTCCATTACGTTCAACCAGCACAGCATTTTGTTTTTCATTGATATTGATCTTGCCTTTTGAAGGATAAATGAAATAATATTTATTGAATCCTTCCACTGCATCCGGTGCTGCAAAAATTGGAATGAAATTATGCTCTTTGCAGAATTTCACGATCTCCGGACGATTTTGTTTATCAATAGTAGCAACCTCATCAATAAATAAAGCAATTTTATTTTGCTCATCAGTAACTGCCATACGGTTGATAATAGACATGATCATCACCAGACGGATCATACGATCAGTACCGTCTGATTCAACCTGGTTAGCAAGATCCACACGTTTATCAGTCCCCTGGATATGAAGTAATAGCTCAATATTAAATAGCTCATCGAAATTCACTTTTTTACCGCTATCTAAATACGTGTTCAGTATTTTTAAATTCTCAGACTGATCGAATTCAAAACTCATTTGTCCGTTGAATTCCTGTATGGAAGCGATCTTTTTCAACTCTCCGATGATACGCTCATTGTCCAGTAAATCAATTTTCATTGATTCAATGTTGGAGATGCGTGTTTGAGAAAGTTTATCATTGAATTTAGTGTACACAAATTGCCTGAACTCTTCATAACGTTTTAACAAAGTGTAAGCAGGGTTCGCAAATTGTGTGGAAATACTTTGCAATAAGCCGTCAATACTACGTTCTTTATCAGATAAACAAGCGATCTCCTCTTCTACAAATTTGATGAAGAGTTCTTCATCAGCGCTGTTGTTACGCAGGCGGAATTTTAATGTATCAAATGTGCTGTCTTTTTTCGCTTTTAATTCACCACGGTCCTTTTGATGGATCTGAATTTTCGAATAGATATAATCCAGGTTATCATTGGTTTCGTATTCAGTTGGCTCCACTTCAATTGCTTCCGTTTCTGCCTTACGTTCTTTTAACTGAATAACACGTACTTCAAAATTACGTTTCTCTTCCTGGAATTTTTCAAGAGAAATTTGTTTTCCAGAGATATCCTTTACAAGATCATTTAAAAGAGTTTCCAATTCTTTTTTCTCAGCATTCAGTTTTTTGATGTCGGAAGTAACAGAGCTGATCAGTTTTTCCAGTTGAGGTTTGCTTTCAATGCGTTTTATTTTTTCTTTGATCAATTCGATCTCAGCTAAAATGGATTTAAGTTTCGCATCCGTTTTTTCTTTGTCAACAACAGTTTTTAAAAGATCTTCCGTCTGTTTTTTCTCCGTTTGTAAAACTTTTAATTCTTCTTTTAATTCTTTGATGGATTTGAATTCTTTCAGTTCAATTCCTTTGGTAATATCGATCTCACCATCAAAAATGGTCATTAATTTATCGGATACTTTTTTAATTGATTTTTTAACCTGTTTGCTTGGCAAGCTGGTTACCTGTTCAGAAAGAACAGAATTCAATAGTTTTTTAACATTTTCATCATCGGAGATCTTGTGAATTAAAAGATTGTTATAATTCTCGATCTGATTCTCGTGTGAGGCAATTTGCTGGTTTAATTTTTCCAGGCGAAGTTCTAGATGTTTGCTGGATAATTTTTGGCTTTCAATGGTAGTGATACGGTTTTCAATGTCCTTGCGGTCCTTGTCTAAATTCTTTAAAGATTCTTTTAAAAATTCAACAGTTTCGAATTTACTTACTTCATCCAGTTCATTTTGTTTTTCAACAAGGATATTGGTTTTGTTTTTTACATCCGAGTTTTTTTCACCGATGCGTGAAGCAAAATCCAATTCTTTTGGTTTTAAGATCTCATTGATCTCATTTTGAATCGATGCAATATTTTTTGATTTTTCAATGGTGGTCAGTTCCAGTTCAGGAATGGCTGTGGTATAGGCATTGTTAAATGCATACAGCAATTCACTTACGATCTTTGTTTTGGAATTGTATGTTTTCACTAACTCACGGAACTCAAGAAAGTCAGGACGAACAGCTTTTACACTTTTAATCTCTTCATTGATGCGTAACAGGTCAATGATGTCTTTTTTATTCTTTTGGGAAAAGTTCAGGCCTTCATTTTCACGGTTATCTGCAATGATCAATGATTCTTTTAATGTTTTGTTGGTGATCAGTTTAGAGTTGATCAGGTAACGGTAAACTTTAGAAAAGTTGTTGCTTAAACCATCGGCTTTAACAGTATCTTCCAGCCAGACAACAGCATTGTTTTTGGTTCCCCGGTGATATACGTAGTTAAAAACATCTGTTTTGGTGCTGAACTTACTGTGAACAACACCTCTTTCGGTAAGTTTTGCAAGAATTTCATCAAAGTTGAGTACACGTTGATGGGTACCCTCTGTTTCGAAGAACATTTCTTCTTCGTATTCATTATCTATTTTATAATACTCCAGTTCACCGTCCGTATTCCGTTTTACAAGGATACAGTAGTAACCCAGCTTGTTTATTTCAAATACCAGGAAGCTTTTATTATGAGTAGGGAAGTAGTGATGGATGGTTTCTTTATCACCTTTACGCTGCCCGCTGAACGACATTTTTTGTCCGTCAACAACGAACAAAAAGTTCAGTGCATAAATAAGGGTACTTTTCCCGATGTTGTTGGGCCCTACCAATTGCAAAGAGTCGCAATTATCCAGTTTCAGTTCAGCCTTGCCGTAACCTTTTGAGTTAATAAGAGAAATTCGTGTAAGCATCGTCTTTGGGTTTCTTAAATGATTTGTAGCCCAAATATAGTGAGAACAAATGCCCGATTTTTACTTCCTCTGTTTGTGAGCTCATTGTTAATAACGATCCCTTTAAACAAGGGCTTGAGCGGATGTTTGTGTTGAAAAAATTAAAGTTTTTAAAAGTTATTAAACAGGGTTGTTTTGTAGCCGGGATTGGATATTTTATAGGTAGAGAAAATAAACGGATAAAACCTGGTTGAAAGCACTTTCGTGTGATATAACAGCTTCTACCTACTATTCTTAAAATTGCTAAAAACCCTGAATTATTTGTTGACAACAGACAAAATAACCAAGAGGGATAAAAATTCTGCTTCTATTCAACTGCCTTTAGATGGAAGTGGTATTTATTTTATTCAGTAAATTCAGAAGGAAAACTTTTACTAAGAAAATTATCGTTGGAAAATAAAAAAATTTAATAAAACATAAAGCCCCTTGCAAATTGCAGGGGGCTTTTTATTAATATAATTCTAAAAATCGAACTACTTTTTAGCAGTATCTTTTAAAGCATCCAGTGTACTTTCAGACATGCTTAAATGATGTTTTAAGGTCGGTAATTTCTCTGCTGCCCAGCTTTTTAGTTCGGCATCTTTCCCTTTATCGGCTTCTTTTTCAAATAACTCAATAACTTTTTTATGACTGCTTACCATTTGTTTTGCATATTCTTTATCAAATTCTGATCCTGCAAGCTTGCTGAGTTCGTCATACATTTTTTGCATTTTATCACTAAGTACGGTTGGAAGAGTAATGTTCTTTTTTGAAGCAAGTTGTTTTAATTCATTATTAGCTTTGGTATGGTCCGTTACCATGTGGTTTGCCAATTCTTTTACTTTTTCAGATGTTGCGTTTGCTTTGGCAAGGTTCCCTGCCTGAACTTCAAACATTCCGGCATCCGCAGCCATTACAGCAAATCCGGATTCTTTTTCAATGCTTCCTTCTAATTTTTTTTCATTCTCTTTTTTCGCTGCTTTTTTATCGGCTTGTGCAAAAATTGTTGCTGTTGTAAATAGTGCAGCATACATCAATAAGTACATTTTAGTTTTCATAATTTTTAGTTTTTAATTTTTAGTAAATGATAAATTAAGATCCAAAATTAGTATCACCATAACTTTATTATTTATGGTTTTCGTTAGGAGCGTATTTAAAATAGCCGAATTAAATAGAATTATATTACTGCTACAGGTTCCTGCTCTTGCATATAGTTGTTTATAGCGGAAATAATAACTTCAGTTTTTAAATCAAATATTACGGCTGTTAATAAGGCAGGAAGTATTTCTATTGCTTTTTCAAAAGTATATGAAGGCGCTAGATCGGTTTTATTTATTAAATTATTTTTCTTTTTTCCTCTGCAAAGTGTGAAATGTGTATTTTCCAGCACAATTGAAAGTCCACCGCTTTCACAGTGATTTTTTATACGCTCATTATTTGCATTTACACTGAATAGGGCAATGTTGCAATCCAGTTTTTCCTTTAGGTTGTAAACAATATCTTCATCCGCATTTAATATGGCATATCCATTATTATAAGTACTTTTTAACATTACCTCTATTACTTGTGCCATTTGCTCCGGACTGTATGTATTGCTTTCATTTGGGATGGTTGAAACAATACTAACATTGCAATGATCAAATCCCAATCCCGATCTGCTGATATCCTGATTATCACATTCCAATACAGCAAGATCAATCATTGGATCAAATAATACGTCCTGCGCGCTTTCAAAATCCGTAGAGTTTTCTTTATACGTGAGATGCCCGTCAAGATAAATTCCTTCTTTACTAGTATATCCCGGTTTGTAACCTGCCTGTTTAAATATTGTCCCAATGAGTGGTGTTATCCTGCTTTTATCTCCGTCTTCAAAAACAGCAATTATGGGTATCCTGGCGGATGCATTATTAGGAAATAACATATCTATAATAGGTGCCGCTACATTTCGTGGGGTTCCTGCCTGAGGGTTAGAGTGCATGCGAATACCGGGCCCGGCGTTCACTTCAATTACCGCTCCTATGTCGCGCATAACAGGTATATCGATGGCAGTGGACATAATATCAATTCCACAAATGTCCAGGTTGAATAATCGGGCTATATGTTCAGCTAAAAATTTATTTTCAGGATGAACTTTATCCGTTACATCTATTGCAATTCCTCCTGCACTTATGTTTGCCGTATCTTTTAGGACCAATAATTCACCTGCAGGGAGAACAGTATCCAATGTGATCTTTTTATCGGCAAGGATCCTCTGTGTTACTTTATCTATTTTTATCAGTGCCAATACATATTCAGGCCCAATTCCCCGCTGCGGGTTTTTATTTTCTTTGTCGATCAATTGTTTTACAGTTGATCTGCCATTACCTGTTACAGAGGCCGGTACGCGTTTAGTAACAGCTACAAGTTTATAGTTGATCACCAGAAAACGGTAATCATCACCTTTTATATATTCTTCAATTATTACATAATCGGAAACCTGTTTGGCGATCTCGAAACCGAATAATGCACCTTCAATTGTATTGACGTTGGTAGTTACCCCTCTTCCCTGGTTGCCATTCAAAGGTTTTACAACAAGGGGAAATTTAACTTCGCCAATACGCTCATATAAGCCGGCTTCGGTCTGAATCAATATTCCTTTAGGGACGGGGATATGTGCTTCATCCAATACCTTTTTTGTATCCTCTTTATCGCCGGCCAGTTAAATCCCCAAGCCACTGGTGCTGTCAGTAACGGCTGTTCTTATTTTTTTTTGTTTGCAGCCATAACCCAGAGTAGTTAGAGAGCCATCATTGAATTGGCGGAAAGGGATATTTCTTTTTTTGACTTCTTCAAGAATATAAGTGGTAGTAGCACCTATTGAAAAATCAGATTTTATATATTCTAATTCTTCAATATCGTACATGATATTATAGGATTCATTTTTGATCAATGAATTGATGATCCTTATTGTGGCCCTGCCTGTATAAGTACCCGTTTGTTCAAGTGTATATGAAAAAATAAGATAATGCTGATTTTTTTCATCCGCTTTTTTTGTATTAATATAACTGCATTTTATTCCAGCCTGACTTTGTAACTCCGTTGCAATGTATTTTAGTAATTCAAGCAGTTCAAAATTTTTATCCGTATAATTCTCAAAGAAAAAAGAATTTTTGTTTAATGCTGTAAGGATTGAATCGGGAGTTGATGCCAAATCCTGATTTTCCAGCTGCAATTTTAACACAATCAGTTTATTTTGGTTGGGAGACCAATGATTGGGGCCATGTATAACTGTTGTTTTTATAATTTTCATTGATCGTGCTGATTATTAAAAAAGAATTTCCTCTTCTTTTACTTCCTCTTTTTCTTCTTTATTCTGTTTTCGATTGGGAGGCTGTATTTGTTGAGAATTACCTGTATCAGTTTTGTTTTTATTTTCGGTTTCGGTTTTAATTTTTACCGCATCCTTTTTTGGACGCAGATCCGTTCCGTGGTAAACTGCATATTGTTTTGTAAACTCGGCACCAAAGAAAACGATCATAGAGGAATAAGAAACCCATAATAATACCAATATGATAGAGCCAGCCGCCCCATAAACAGAGGCCGGTTCCGCTTTTCCGAAATAAATGCTCAGGGCATATTTACCTATTATAAAAAGAATGCCTGTCAGGAAAGAGCCTAACCAGATATTTCTCCAGCGTATTTTTACATCCGGTAAGATCTTAAACATCAGGGCAAAAAGTAAACTGATAACAGATAAAGAAATGGCAAATTCCACTACATAAAACAAATAAGCAATTACTTCCGGAAATCTTGCTTCAAGCCAATGACTGAATGCAGCCAGGGCCGAGCTGATAACAAGAGAAACCAATAAAAGAAAGCCAATAGAAAGAATAAGGCCGAAGGAAAATAACCTGCTTTTTAATTGCCTTAAAAAACCAAGGTTTTCTTTTTCCTTTACATCCATTATGTTGTTTAATGTTTTTTGAAGCTGGACAAAAACTCCGGTTGCGCCAATAAGAATAGTAGCTATGGCAATTATGGTGGAAACCACTCCTGCCTTCGTTTCGCCTGCTTTTTGCATTATTTGTTGTAGTTGCTCGGCTGTTTCAGAACCCATACTTCCTTCGATCTGTCTTGAGATTTCGTTGTTGATAGCTTCTCTTTCAAAGAAGAAACCGATCACATTTACGATCAATACAAGCAGAGCAGGAAGGGAAAAAATAGCATAATATGCAATTACAGCACTTTGGCGAAAAGGGTCATCTGCGTTCCAGCCTTTGAAAGTAAGCTTTAGAATATTCCAAAAATTTGTAATTTTTTTTTTCATGTTTGATCCAACAAAATTAGTATTACTTAATTCATGAAAATCCCCATTTCGATAAAAGAGGTTTTTTAATAGCCAGTGTTTTATTTTTTTTTCTGGTAGCAGCCATATCCTATCAGCAATGTATTTAATACTGCCTCTAAAGAATAATCTTTCCCTCTTAGCTATTGAAAAACCCTCTTAAACGAATGGCATCCGGTAAGACTAAAAAGGCAAATTATATTGCATATCAAAAAGCAATAAAAATGATCTTTACAGAACTTATTAAAAAGACCCTGGAATTAAATCTTACGAAAGAAGAATTCTTGTGGCTTCAAACTATTCGATCGGCAGATAATAATGCAGGGCGTTTACAAATGGCTTTTGTAACAGTTCCTAAATACATTAAAAAAGGAAGTATAGATCTTACAAAAGATATTTTAAATGAATTTAAAATCAATATTGGCTTTTCACCCGAAAGCTGGACAACACATCAGCTCGCACGGGTTCATATTCTTTTGCAGTTTGAACCTCAAAATAAAAAAGAATACATTGATTCTATAAATGAACTTTTTGAAACAGCAGAGATCAATGAACTTACCGCTTTATATTCATCCTTGTTCTTTCTTCATTATCCAAAAAATTGGCTGCCTCATGCTAAAGACGCGGTGCGGTCAAATATGGGCACCGCCTATGATGCTATTGCATTC
>JBQTHQ010000055.1:0-44239 GCA_052389695.1 Bacteroidota bacterium
ATGAAATCAATTATAAAATAAAATTATCCCTCATTGTGTTGATTTCTAAAAAGGCGAAGCAGGCAAAAAAACAAAATGAGGATCCCGATAGCTATCGGGACGGAGAGGTAGCTGATGATGGTTTAGGCCGTACGAATATTTTTCTTTCCATGACTGGTACTATTGATAAACCTGTTATAAAATATGATTCAAAGGGCGCGATACAAAATGTAAAACAGGATCTGAAAGTGGAAAAACAAACATTAAAAACGATACTGAAAGAGGAGTTTGGTCTGTTTAAAAAAGATTCTACATTGAATAATAAAACTCCTAAAGAAGATACAAAGTTCATCATCAAATGGAATGAAGATGAAAAAAAGGAACAAAAAGGTGAACTGAAAAGACCTAAGAAAAAAGAGGAGGAGGATTTTTGAGCTACGAATTACGAATTTAGACGAATTACGAATCTGTGTTTGTTATAATTACCTACTGTTTAGTTGCCTACTGCCAACTCTAAATAATCTGTAAATCTGCGGCAATTTATTTTATGAATACTTCAAACTGTTCGAAAATGTTTCTTCACTGCTGTGCATAATATCCAGTTCCCAGCCTTTTGGATAAGGGGCTTCCAGCAAAGATCCCTTCAATAAGTAAGGATACATTTCAGCATAAGTTTGAATCTGATTTGCACTCACCCTTCGATAGATATGCGAACGATGTAAATTATCAGGATGCTCAATTCCGGCTGCCGACATTAATTCAACTGCGGCTTTTACTGTTTCATGATGATAATTAGCAACACGAACTTTTTTATGGTCTACATTTAATCCTCTGAATAAATTCGGATTCTGTGTAGCAACACCGGTAGGACAAGTATTCGAATTGCATTCCAAGGCCTGAATACATCCTAAAGCCAGCAACATGGCACGTGCACCATTACACATATCAGCACCCAGCGAAAAGTTTTTTACAAGATCAAAACCTGTATGAACTTTTCCGGAAGCAATGATCTTAATATGTTTTTTTAATCCAAAACCATTCAATGCATCATACACAAAGGCCAATCCTTCTCTTAAAGGCATGCCAACAGAATTACTAAATTCAAGAGGCGCTGCACCGGTGCCTCCTTCTCCACCATCAACGGTAATAAAGTCAGGCATGATTTTGGTTTTGATCATCGCTTTGCAGATCGCTACAAACTGGCTTTTTTGTCCGATACACAATTTAAATCCGATTGGTTTGCCTCCACTAAGATCCCGCAATTGCTGGATGAAAGAAAGTAATTCCAGAGGAGTACCAAATGCTTTATGATAAGATGGAGATAAAACATCTTTTCCTTTTTCCACCAAACGGATCTTTGCGATCTCGTCTGTAACCTTCGCTGCAGGTAAAATACCTCCATGACCGGGTTTCGCTCCCTGAGATAATTTTATCTCTATCATTTTTACATTCGGTAAAACCGCACGTTCTGCGAAAGCCCTAGGATTAAATGTTCCATCACTGTTTCTGCAACCAAAATAACCGGTTCCGATTTGCCATATAATATCCCCACCCGGTTTTAAATGATATGGGCTCAAGCCTCCTTCTCCTGTATTATGGGCAAATCCGCCCAGTTTAGCGCCGCCATTTAAAGCCATGATCGCATTTTGGCTAAGAGAACCAAAGCTCATTGCCGAAACATTAAAAATACTTGCGGAATATGGTTGCTTGCAATCCGGGCCGCCAACTACTACACGAGGATCATGAATTCCTTTTTCTAAAGGCAAAGGTGAAATGGAGTGATTGAGCCATTCATAGCCTGTTTCATACACATTTAACTGCGTTCCAAAAGGTGTTGAATCCGTCACTTTTTTTGAACGCTGGTAGATCACATTTCTGCTCAAACGATTATAAGGTGCCCCATCTGTATCTGATTCCACAAAATATTGATATACTTTTGGACGCATCCATTCAGCCCACCAGCGCATATGTCCAACAACAGGGAAATTGCGAATTAAGCTGTGCCTGGTTTGAATTATATCTCTTAGCCCCAGCAATATAACAGGGCCAACAATAGCAAATGTCCACAAGGTATCAGGATAAAAAAAACCTAATGTTCCCAAAGCTAAACAGGAGAGAAAAGAGAAAAGTATAAATTTTGATTTCATTGTGATTCAATTTTAAATTGATATGAGTAAATATAATAAAGTTTTTATTTACGAAACTTCCATGAAACAACATCACAACCCTTATCTCCTAAAAATTCTGTAAATTCGCTGTCCCAAATTAAAGGAGCCCGTTTTGAGCATTTATTCGAAAAAACAACAATGGAAATTATGGCTGTTCATAGCGGCTGTATTTATTGTTGGTATTTCTTTATGGTACACCAATACATTGGTGAATAAAATAGCGCAGGAAGAGCGTAGAAAGGTAAAGCTATGGGCGGATGCTATTCAAAAAAAAGCCAACCTGGTTAAATACACCAATGAGCTTTTCAATAAAATAAAAGCGGATGAACGTAAAAAAGTAGAACTGTGGGCTGAAGCAACCCGTCAGTTATCAAAAGATCTTAGCGACTATGGATTTGTATTGAAAGTAGTTTCAGATAATACTACCGTTCCGGTTGTACTTGCCGATGAGCATGGGAATCCTATTACTTCCAGAAATTTGGATCCCGAAAAAGAAAAGGATAAAACCTATTTAAAGATGCAAATGCAAGCGATGAGAATGGTACAGGATCCTATTGAGATCAATGTTTATCAGGGACAAAAAAATTATTTGTATTACAAAGATTCCAAACTTTTTTCTGAATTAAAAATTGTTCTGGATGATCTTATAAAATCATTTATCTCTGAGGTTGCTGTTAATTCAGCATCGGTACCGGTGATTTATACCGATTCCACAAAAATCAATTTAATTGCATCCGGAAATGTGGATTCAGTAAAATTAAAAGATCCCGATTATTTAAAAAGAATGCTTGCTGAAATGGAAGCTCAGAATCAGCCGATAGAAGTAGAATTTGGGGACGGAAGCAGGAGTTATATTTTTTACCAGGAATCGACACTGCTAACACAACTAAAATATTACCCATTTGTGATGTTCGGCATCATCGGTTTATTTTTATTGATCGCATATCTCTTATTCAGCACCGCACGCAAAGTTGAACAAAACCAGGTTTGGGTGGGGCTAGCAAAAGAAACCGCACACCAGCTAGGAACGCCACTTTCAGCCTTAATTGCATGGCTGGAGCATTTGCGCTCAAAAGGTTTAGATCCTGAAACTGCTTCGGAAATAGAGAAAGACGTGAAACGATTAGAAACGATCACCGAACGTTTTTCAAAAATAGGTTCAGTTCCAAAATTGGATAATGTGGATGTGGTTAGTGTACTCAATGATTCATTAAACTACATGAAGTTACGCACTTCAAAAAATGTATTGTTTACAATCAACACTGGCAATCAAAAAGAAATGTTTGCACAGTTAAATATTCCTCTTTTTGAATGGGTGATCGAAAACCTTATTCGCAATTCGGTTGATGCCATGAACGGAAATGGTTCCATTATCATAACACTTTCAGATCAAACACAATTTGTATATATAGATATTTCAGACACCGGAAAAGGTATTCCTAAATCAAAATATAAAACCGTATTTGAACCCGGTTATACTACCAAACAACGAGGATGGGGATTAGGATTATCACTAACTAAACGAATTATTGAAAATTATCACTCAGGAAAAATATTCGTAAAAAGCTCTGAGATTGATAAAGGAACAACGTTTAGGATTGTGTTGAATAAATAATCTCAACTCTACCCCTCTTATAAAGAGAGAGGTGGCTTCGAAAGAAACTACAATGCCCGGAATTTATATTCATATTCCTTTCTGCAAGCAAGCCTGCCATTATTGCGATTTCCATTTCTCTACTTCTTTAAATAAAAAAGATGCTTTTCTTGGTGCATTAAAAAGAGAAATGGAACTTCAGAAAAATTACCTTGACCTCACCCCCAGCCCCTCTCCTAAAGGAGAGGGGGGATCAACATCTAAGATTTCTACTATTTATCTGGGGGGCGGTACTCCTTCCCTGCTAACACAAGTAGAATTAATGAACATTTTTGATTCTCTTCACAAGAATTTTAATATTGCTGATGATGCTGAAATTACATTGGAAGCAAATCCGGATGACCTGTCGGAAGAAAAATTAAAACAGCTGAAAGATACTCCTGTCAATCGTCTAAGCATTGGTATTCAAAGTTTTTTTGATGTGGATCTGAAACTGATGAATCGCGCACATTCTTCCCAAGAAGCATCAAAAGCTGTTCGACTGGCTCAGAAGAATGGGTTTAAAAACATCACCATTGACCTTATTTATGGCGTCCCTACTCTTACACATACCAACTGGAAAAAAAATTTACAGAACGCTTTTGACTTGGATGTAAAACATATCTCCGCTTATTGTTTAACTGTTGAACCAAAAACAGCATTGGCAAAATTTATTCAAACAGGAAAAATTAAAAATGTAAATGAACAACATAGTGCCGAACAATTTGAGATCATGATAAAGCTGATGAATAACAATGGTTTTAGACAATATGAGATCTCTAATTTCTGCAAAGACAATCTGTATTCGCGCCACAACAGCAATTACTGGCTAAAAGAAAGCTATCTGGGATTGGGCCCTTCTGCACATTCATACAATGGAAAAAGCAGACAATGGAATATTTCCAATAACGCATTGTATATCCAGTCACTTGAAAAAAACGAATTGTGTTTTGAAGAAGAAATTTTGACAGCACCACAACGTTATAATGAATATATTTTAACTTCTCTTCGCACCATGTGGGGAACCGATTTAAAATACATTGAACAATATTTCGGAAAAAATTATTTTGGTCATTGCCTTATGGAAGCTGAAAGGTATATTCAAACACAGGATATAATAAATAAAGAAAATAAACTAATTTTAAGTGATAAAGGAAAATTGATCGCTGATAAAATTGCGAGTGATCTCTTTCAAATAGCATGATCACCAAAATCACACATAAAGGAAAAGCATACAATGCAGATCTGTCAAAGCCGATTGATATTTCCATTCCTTTGCGCGCAGGAAAAGAAAATATAAATGCCTGGCATTGTGCCCCCGTAAATATAGAACCTGTACGCATGGGTGATTGGATAGGTGATGTGAAGCAAGGTGGTTCGGTAAACTTCAGGAACATTTCATTTAATCCGCATGGTAACGGAACTCATACAGAATGTGTCGGACATATCAGTAAAGAGGATCACACCATCAATCAATGTTTTAAAAAGTTTTTTTTCATTGCCGAACTCATTACCATTTTACCCGATGAAACATCAGACGGAGACCGGATCATTACAAAACAACATATTGAAAACTGTCTCGAAGATAAACACCCGGAAGCACTTATTATCCGTACATTGGATAACAACCCTCAAAAAATAAATAAACAATATACCGGAACCAACCCTGCTTATTTGCATGCTGAAGCAGCACAATTGGTCCATGACCGTGGTATTGATCATCTGTTGATCGACCTGCCTTCGGTGGATAAGGAAGTGGACGGAGGAAAATTATCTGCACATCACATTTTCTGGCAATATCCATACAATACCAGATTGGAGCGCACGATCACTGAAATGATCTATGTTCCTAACAACGTATTTGATGGAACCTATCTGTTAAATCTTCAGATCGCAAGCTTTGAAAATGACGCCTCGCCCAGCAAACCCATTTTGTTTCAATTAAATTTGGCTTTATAAGCCGTCTCAAAATTTATTGAACGAGAGCCCAATTGTGAACGGATATATTTGCGGGCCTTTATCTTTTTGGAACAAGCGGTTCAAACCGTAATTAGCAAACACAGTAACATTATTATATCCAATACGAGCCACCAGGCTGTAGCGAAACGGTTCCAGGTTAAAATCATCCCGGGTTTTATTTTTATAATGCCTGTCGCCTGCATCATATTTTTGCTTGGTAACACTGTGTATCCGGTACGCAAACTCTATTCCTCCGGCGATATGAAAATTGTTTTTAGGATTCTCACTGGTATTGATCTCCAGTAGTAATGGAACTTTTATATAGCTGATATTCAGTTTATTTTTTTTGTAATCGGTAATATCTGTTGTAGCCGATAGGTAAGATGTATCCGGATTTAATGTTATGTTATTTTTAAAAGCGTAATGATTAAAATCAAATCCGAAACCTGTTACCAGGTTGAGATGGTTCTTATAAATATGGAAATCTTTTTCAAAAAGATTAAGTCCAAATTGAATGGACCTTGTATTATCTAATTCTAAAAAAGCGCCATTACCGGGAGTGTTAAAAGTGTTTTTATAATCTAGTAATAGATTGATCCCGAGTTCAATTCCTCTCCAATTCTCATACTTTTTGTTGTATTCAACTATTGAATCTTTTTTGCCAAATGTTCTTATTCTTTCTTTATCGGCTTCATCATCTATGATCATATATTTCTTTTTTCCCACTCTGAATTTAGTAGTATCCCCGGCTGTTTCTTCACCTGTACCACTTTTGCTTTCGCGTACAGATCCGGCACCATTTATATTTACATTCCTTTCCACAGGATTGCCTTTGTAAATAATTGAACCCGCGCCGGCCACATCCGCATTAAGAGCCTGAACAGCATTCACCCGTGCATTACCAGCGCCTGAAACTTTGGCAATTACTTTAATTGTTTCCAGATCTGATGCTTTCAGATCACCGGCTCCGGATACCACTGCGTCCAATAATTGTGCGGAACCTGTTAACATAAGATCTCCTGCACCGCTGAGGTTTATTTTAACTTCATTAATTTTTAGATCCAGCTGAACATTTCCTGCCCCGTTTGAAATGATCATTAATTTATCACATAGTAGTTGATCACCTGTTTTAACATCTGCTGAACCCGACACCTCTAAATGATTTAATGATTTTACTCCAATCATAATTGTAACCGGTTTAGAGGAAATATTTTCATCGGTAGAGATAGTTAAAATCTCATTTTTAACTTCTGTTTTGATCTGTGAACTTGTTCTTTCATCTGCATCCACTTTTACAGTGTTTGCATCGCTTTGGGAGATCGTTACATTAAATGCATCACCTACGATTATACCATTAAAATCAGTAACATTACGTATCTGTTGTGCCTGAAGTAATGTTACAGAAAGACCCAATAATATTGTTGGTACAACGTTCATTGTTTTTGGAATTGTCATATTACAGATTTTTTATTATTTAAAGCACTTTTGTTTTTGTATTTTTGTTTAAGATGTTTAGTTCTTACGGAAGAAAGATATAAAAATGTTAATTGTATAAGGTCAAACTGATTTTTCACCATTTCAAGACTTAAATTGCCTTATTTATAATTAACTCATCCAAAGTAACTTATACCATTTTGTAATTTAAAAATCTTATTTTCAAGAATTAACTTTAACCACCGATTATATGCTATATTGTGCAACCTTATATGAGATTTTTACATCTATTGTATATACTAACTAAAGGATATCAACGTATTTTATTGGGAATACTATTTTAAAAAATGTCTATTTCAACACATAAATTATACCGTATTATTTTGAGCAAGATCATTCTTTTACTGATCCTTTCTTTTACTGTTCCATTAAAGCTAAACGCTCAAGGGACTTGTGCCAGCGCTACTACAATAGGCGCATTGCCTTATAGCCAGAATGGGTTGACGAATTGTGGTCGCGGAGCAAACTACAGCGGCACTCCGGCTTGTATGAATAATACTTATTTCATTGGTGAAGATTATGTTTTCAGATATACTCCAAGTGCAAATCAATGTGTTAATATTTCTACTGCTATTACCGGTGGATCGCCATGGAACTCAGGTATGGCGATCATAGACAGGTGCCCTACTACTGCAGGAGCGGTTTGTGTAGGAAGCGTTACAGGGGTTACAGGTGTAGCCAGCCTTGTTATTTCTAATATAAACTTAGTAAGCGGTACTACCTATTATATTGTTGTCTCGGGCGGACAAAGCCTATTTGCCAGTCCTCCGAATGAATGTATGAATTTTAATTTTTCTATTGCTACATGTCCGCCTCCACCACCTCCTCCATACAGTGGTGTTGCCTGCGGATTAAACTATGTGCATGGAGATGTTTTGATACAAAGGCGAAGCAATGCAGCCACTCCTCCTTTTAATGTGGGTAGCGGGCTTCCGGCTTCGGTTACTATTGCGGGACTACCATCCTGCTATATTATTGATAAAGCTTATCTGTATTTTGTAGCCTCTTTTTCCTCACCTTTTCCGCCAAATCCGTCCGTTTCTATCACCAATCCTGCAAGTGTAACAGGTAATTTTACTCCCATTATTGCAGGAACCTCTGGTGATAAATGTTGGGGTGATAATGGCAGCGCAACGTATCGTACGGATGTAACTACAAATATCAGCGGGAACGGGGTTTACAATTTTAATATTACCGGTTTTGCAAATGGAAGCAATGAAGTGGATGGAGCTTCATTACTGATTATTTTCCGGGACCCTAATGCTACCTATCAGGGGTCTTTAACACTTTGGGACGGAGCGCGCACTTCGGGAAATTTCAATTCCGTACCGGCAACACAAAGTGTAACACTGACAGGTTTCAATGCTTGTGCTAATTCTACATTCGCAAATACTTTTTTATTGGTATCGGATATGCAATCCAATATTAATGGAGGGAACCACAATTCGATGCTCAATGGTGTAACCGCATCTTATCCAAATAATTTTTGGTGCTGGGATCAAACCAATACCACTGTTACAGCAGGGCAAAATACTGCCAACTATAATTCAAACGGCCAAAGCCAGGACTGTTTTACCATTGCCCTTGTGGGGTTGTATTTTCGAACCACCTCCTGTGTAACCTGCACCCCTGCTGTTTTGACATTAAACAATAGCAATAACACTGCAACCTGTGGAAATTGTAATGGAAGTGCCTCTGTAACTGCAACAGGAGGAACAACACCATATACATATTCCTGGGCTCCAAGTGGAGGCACCAATGCCACCGCCAGTAATTTATGCGTAGGCAATTATACGGTTACTGTACGGGATGCAAATAACTGCTTAAGTTCTACTTCAGTAGTGGTTGTTCCTGGTACAGGTGGCTCTACCGTAACTGCAACCTCACAAACTATGTGTGCCGGAACATCCGCTACAATTACTGCGACTCCCACAACAGGTGGAGGAACCTACTCATGGAACCCGGGCGGGCAAACTTCTTCAGCAATCACTGTTAGCCCCGCTATTACTACTACTTATACCGTTACATATACACTTGCCGGATGTTCCAATACTGCAACAGGCGTTGTTACAGTAACTGCTTTACCAACAGTTACCGTCAATTCACCAACCATCTGCCAGGGAGCAAGCGCTACATTAACCGCTGCCGGAGCAACTACCTACTTATGGTCAACAGGTGTTACAAGCAACCCAATTACAGTAACCCCCGGCAGTACCACATCTTATACCGTTACGGGAACAACAAACAATTGCAGCAGAAGTGCTGTAGCAACAGTAACTATTACCACACCACCTGCAGCGACCGCGTCAGCAAACAGCCCATGTGTTGGGTCTACACTTAATTTAACATCAACAGGGGGAACGAGCTGGAGTTGGGCAGGACCAGGAGGTTATACTTCTACTTCACAAAATCCCACGAGGCCTTCTGCTACAACAGCAATGGACGGTACATATACAGTAACTGTAACCACAGCGGGATGTACCGGAACAGCAACTGTTAATGTAACTATAACTCCTAATCCTATTGTAACGGTAAATTCTGCAACTATTTGTCAGGGCGGTTCAGCAGTATTAACAGCTAATGGCGGTACAACGTATGTATGGTCAACTACTCAAACAACTAATCCTATTACTGTTACGCCAGGTGCTACTGCTTCTTATACCGTTACCGTTACCACCGGAACATGTTCTGCCTCTGCTGTTGCCACTGTAACTGTCAATCCTCCTTGTGGTGTAAATGTGACCACCACTTCTGCAACTATTTGTGAAGGAAGCTGTGCAACAATAACTGCCAATGCAAGCAGCGGAACTGCACCTTATATTTATTTGTGGGCAACAGGTGGAGGAACAACAAGCAGCGTCAGCGTATGCCCTACAGCCACTACCACGTACACCGTAACTGTTACAGATAATACGGGCGCAACAGCTTCTACAACTTCTGTTGTAACGGTTAATTTTTCACCAACGGTAACGGTAAATTCTGAAACGGTATGTCCTGGCGGATCTGCTACATTAATTGCTACAGGAGGATCAGGTACGTATTCATGGTCAACTGGTGCCACTGCCTCTGTAATTACAGTATCCCCAACAGCAACCACAACATATATAATCATTTGTTGGCCGACAAACGGGTGCAGTGCATCTGCATCAGCAGTTGTCACAGTAAATCCTAATCCCGTAGTAACAGTAAATTCTCCGGGAATTTGTCCGGGAGGTGCCGCCACCTTAACTGCTGCAGGAGCGACTACGTATTTATGGTCAACAGCCGAAACTATAAATCCCATATCTGTTTCACCAACAGTAAATACAAGCTACACAGTTACGGGAACTTCTCTTGGATGTACAGCATCTGCGCTTGCAACTGTTACAGTCGGCTCTTTAACAGCTAGTGCAGGCACGGATGTATCAATTTGTTTTGGAGCAAGTACTACATTGAATGCAACAGGGGGAACTTCTTATAGCTGGAGCCCCGCAACCGGCTTGAGCAACAGCACTATTGCAAATCCTATAGCATCTCCGGCAGCAACCACAACCTATACAGTAACTGCTACTGCAGGAGCCTGTTCAGCAACGGATGCAGTTGTTGTAAATGTGAATTCACAAATTACACTGGCTACATCAGGAATTGATATGACCTGCAATGGTATTTGTAACGGACAGATCATTGTAATACCTAGTGGAGGAACAACTCCTTATGCTTATAATTGGAGCAATGGATGCACTTCAGCAGCATGCAGCAATATTTGTGCGGGAACTTATTCTCTTACTGTAACTGATGGCAATGCGTGTACTGCTACTGCCATAGCAACAGTAAACGAACCACCTGCTTTAACAGCTGCTGTCAGCGGATCAACTCCAGCCAATTGTTTTGGTGTATGTGATGGTACTGCAACTGTATCTGCAACTGGCGGAACAACACCATATACATATTCATGGAATACAAGCCCTGTTCAAACCACAGCTACTGCAACCGGATTGTGTGCAACCAGTTATACATGCACTGTTTCAGATTTCAATAATTGTACTGTTAAAACTTCGGTTACTATCTTCCAGCCCACTGCAGTAACTTTGACACCTATTGCACCTGTTACCATTTGTGCCGGCGGAAGTACGACGCTTACTACAGTTGCCTCCGGCGGAACTCCGGGATATACGTATGTATGGCTTCCTTTGGGTGCAGGGGCTACGGCTGCTGTAACAGTATCACCCGCTGGAACAACCACATATACTGTTTCTGTTGCAGATGCCAATGGATGTACTGCCAGTCCAAGAGTAGTTGTTGTTACAGTCAATCCGGCATTAACGGTGAATGCAACAGGAGCAACGGCAATTTGTCCGGGCAGTTCCGCTACACTTACTGCTGCTGCAGGTGGCGGTAATGGCGGCCCTTACACCTATTCATGGACCCCTGGCGGTGCAACCACTTCTACGATAAGTGTTTCACCCATCGTAACTACAAATTATACCGTTACTGTTTCTGATGCTTGTGGAACATTGCCGGTTACTGATACTGTTACCGTTATCGCATTACCTGTTCCGGTGATTGCATTTACTGCAGATGTTACTTCAGGCTGTGCTCCCTTATGTGTAAATTTCACAAACGGAACAACCGTTTTAAATGATACTATTTCTTCATGGGGCTGGAATTTTAGTGATGCTCCTGCTTCAACCACAGCAAATCCATCACATTGTTTTAATAAACCCGGACAATATTCTATTACTCTTACTGCTACCTCCGGCAATGGTTGCAGCAGTACATTTACAAATACAAATATGATAAATGTGTTTGTTAATCCTGTAGCAGGATTTTCAACTGCCCCTGATCCTGTAACCATACTTGATCCGAATGTTACATTCAATAATCTTTCATCCTCAGATGTGAATTACTGGTTCTGGATCTTTGGTGATGGAGATAGTCTTGCACCGGATATATCAAACCCTGTTCATACTTATCCAAAAGAGTCACAGGGAACTTACACTACTACTTTAATTGTAAGAAATGCAAACGGTTGTTATGATACCGTTTCACATGATGTTGTTATTGATCCGCTATTTACTTTTTATATTCCAAATGCATTTACACCAAACAATGATGGAATAAATGATGTGTTCTTTGGCAAGGGAGAAGGCATTATGCAGTATGATATCTGGATCTTCGATCGCTGGGGAAATATGATCTTTCATGGTAAAGAACTGAATGACTTCTGGAATGGAAAAGCAAATGGCGGAAGCCAGGTTGCCCAACAGGATGTTTATGTATGGAAAGTTGTATTAACGGATGTGTTCTATAAAAAACACGATTATATTGGAACGGTTACGCTGGTGAAATAGAAATTAATTCTTTCCTGTTAACTGCTTGAACACATCTTCCAACCGTTGTTCCTCTTTCTGAAGCGTAAGTACTGCCAAACCGTTTTGTACTGCATATTGAAAAATATCACCTCGAAGATCTTTATCACTGTGTATTTCAATTTGCCAGATATTTCCTTTGATATTTTTTGCATCAAAAACACCATGAATGCTTTTTAATGCTTTAGATGTTATTTCCTTATCAAATTCAACCGTGATAAATTGTTTGTCTTGAGTTTTAAAATTTTGCAAAACAGTAGTTGCATCATTCGCAACAATTTTCCCCTCATTTACAATTATTACCCGGTTACACACAGCTTCCACTTCCTGCATAATATGCGTTGAAAGCATTACTGTTTTTTGTTTCCCCACTTCAATGATTAAATTCCGGATCTCCGCTAATTGATTCGGATCCAACCCTGTGGTCGGTTCATCCAGTATCAACACTTTAGGATCATGTATCAATGCCTGTGCAAGGCCGACACGCTGGCGATAGCCTTTTGAAAGCGCACCGATCTTCTTTTTTTGTTCTACCTGCAAACCGGTGGTTTCGATCATTTCAGCAATACGTTGTTTCACATTTTTCAGATGATGAAGTCCGGCAATAAATTCCAAATACTCTTTCACATACATATCAAGATACAAAGGATTGTGCTCGGGCAAATAACCAACCTGTTTTCGAACTTCCAAACTTTGTTCGGCAACATTATATCCACATACGCTTGCAGTACCTGAGGTTTGTGGAATAAAACAGGTCAATATTTTCATCATTGTAGATTTGCCGGCTCCGTTAGGGCCAAGAAAACCAACTACTTCTGCAGCATTTACTTCAAAGGATACATCATTCAACGCACGTTGCTCACCGTATATCTTTGTTATATTATTTACTTTTATTGACATCTATGTTGGTTAATCGATTATTGGTTAATGGTTAATCAGTTGAGTTAAGTAAATTAAAGCCAAAGTCGGATTAAATATTTAACTTCTTACAAAGCTAATTCTTTTTAATAAATTTGATGCTCACAATCCCTAATTAACCAATAACTGATTAACTAATTTGAAAGGCGTAGTCATAAAATCCACCGGCAGCTGGTACACTGTTTTAACCAAAGAGAGAACCATACTTGAGTGTCGCATAAAAGGGCTGTTCCGCATCAAGGGAATCAAAACAACTAACCCTATTGCTGTTGGCGATAAAGTGGAATTTGAAAAAGAAGAAGATGGACGAGGTGTTATACATTCGATCGAAGAACGAAAAAATTATATTATTCGGAAATCTATCAACTTATCCAAACAATCACATATTATTGCTGCTAACGTAGATCAGGCTTTTTTAGTAGTGACACTGGCATTGCCCCGCACCTCAGCAGGCTTTATTGATCGTTTCTTATTGACTGCCGAAGCGTATCATATTCCAACAAGCATTATTTTTAATAAGGTTGACCTGTTTGAAGAGAAGGAATCCATGAAAGAATTGGATGATTTTATTTCAATATATGAAACCATTGGTTATACCTGTTTTAAAGTTTCGGCCAAAGAAAAAATAAAAATAGATGCGCTGAAAAAATTAACAAAAGATAAGATCACTTTGGTTTCCGGACATTCAGGAGTGGGAAAATCAGCATTGGTAAATGCAATGGATAAAAATTTGAATTTACGTGTGGGAGAAATTTCAGGTGTACACTTTAAAGGAAAACACACCACTACCTTTGCTGAAATGCATCCTTTATCTTATGGTGGATTTATAATTGACACTCCGGGAATAAAAGAATTAGGTTTGGTAGATATGGAAAAAGAAGAGATTTCCGATTATTTTCCGGAAATGCGGGCGATACGAAATAATTGCAAATTCAATAATTGTTTGCATTTGAATGAACCTAAATGTGCGGTGATCGAAGCGGTTGAAAAAGGAGAAATTGCGCAATCAAGGTATAATAGTTATGTTGGGATTATGAATGGGGAGGAATTACAAATTGAATATTAAAAATTACAAATTATTGATTTCGTAAATTCGTATAGATTCGTTATCCGTACAAATGAAAGTGGTTATACAAAGAGTTTCAAATGCATCTGTTACTATTAATGGAAATATCAAAAGTTCCATCAACCTGGGGATGCTTGTTTTATTAGGTATTGAGGAGACCGATACGCAGGAAGATATTGAATGGCTCAGTTCTAAAATTGTTAATCTCAGAATATTCAATGATGAAAATGGTGTGATGAACATATCCGTAAAAGATGCCGGCGGAGAAATTATTTTAGTTTCACAATTCACTTTACATGCATCTACAAAAAAAGGAAATCGTCCATCCTATATAAAAGCCGCAAAACCGGAAATCGCAATTCCTCTTTACGAAAAAATGATTGTTCAATTACAAACTGATCTTGGAAAGAATATTCAAACCGGGGCATTTGGAGCAGATATGAAAGTGAATTTATTGAATGATGGACCGGTGACGATTGTTATTGACAGTAGAAATAAGGAGTAGGCAGTTAAATTATCTACTCAAAACGTAACGCATCAATCGGATCAAGATTAGAAGCTTTAACAGCAGGATACAATCCGGAAATCAAACCAACAAATAAACAAAGGATGATCCCGCTGATGATCCATACCCAGGGAATAATAAAACCAACTCCCAATTGAGTTGAAATAAGATTTCCGATAAGTATACCCAATATAATCCCAAGCAGTCCACCTATTTGACAAATAACAATGGCTTCTACTAAAAATTGTCCGCGTATGATTTTTCGTGTTGCGCCAATGGCTTTTCGAATCCCTATTTCACGGGTACGCTCCGTTACTGATACCAGCATAATATTCATCAAACCAATAGCAGCGCCAAGCAAGGTTATTATCCCAATGATTGTGGCACCTGCAGTAGCCTTACCAATCAGCCCTATCAGCATGTTGGCAAGATTATCACTTTTGGTGATCTCAAAATTATCATCTTCTCCGATGGATACTTTTCGAATAGTCCTGAAAATTCCATTTGCTTCGCTGATGGCTGCATCCATTTGCTGAGAATTATCCGTAAGCACACTGATATTGAATGACATATTCGGCCTTGAAAAATACTGGCGGACATTGACCAATGGAAGAATGGCTATTTTATCGCCGCCAAAACCTGAGCTGTTCCCTTTGGATTTTAATGTCCCGATAATTTTGTATTTGCCACTACCAATAGTAACTATTTTATCGAGAGGGTCTTCTTTTTTAGAGAACAGCGCCTCTATCACATCTTTTCCTAAAAGAACTACAGGATTTCCATACAATATTTCCTGTGCGGAAAAATTTCTGCCCCTGTCAAGTTCATAGCCTGAGGTAGCAATGTAATTTTCATCCCCTCCAAACACTCTCATATTAGGATTAGTTTTTTTTGATTCGAACTTTATAGTAGAGCCCCCTGAAGCGAAAGTAGAAACAGATGGTTTTGCGGGAAATGAATATTCTTTGGTGAAGCGCACTGCTTCATCATAGGTAATACTTCTGAAACGCTTGGGGCGCTTTCCGTTTCGTCCAATATGCACTGACATTTCGCGGTTTCGGATCGTGAACGTATTGGCCCCCATGCTTGTGAAATTGCTGTTGATGGATGATTTGATGGCATCAATAGCAGTTAAAATACCCACCAATGCCATGATACCAAAAGAAATAATTAAAACCGTAAGAATGGTACGCAATAACTGGCTCCGGATGGCTCCCAATGATATTCTAATATTTTCCCGGATGAATGAAGCCATAATAATGAATGAAGTGTAGAAGCACAAAATTAACAAAATTTCAACGCTTGTATCTCAATTTCCCTTCCTGCTTTAGTCCAATAATCACAGGAAAAAAGGAAGAATAAGAAAAGTTAATAATTTTTTCATTGGAAAAATGCTTAAAAACAACTTCAAAAACTTATATTTGGTTCGCTAAAAATTACATCATGTCGAAATATTACTCCTATAAAAAACACTTTATTGTTTTCTTTTTATTTCTTTCAGGCACAACGCTCATGTATGCCCAGGGAAAGGCGGCTGCAAAGCCCGGAGCTGCAAAAGGAAAACCTGTACCTACAAAAGCAACACTGGCTGCAGATATGGATTGCTCCGTAAAGATCAATGGAGCTGCCAAATTGGTAATGGTAAAGGCCTACAGCCCTACTGCTACAATTATAAACGTAGGGGAAAATTATATTGAAGCTGCTTCTTCAGATAAAAAATCAACCTTTAATACAACGGTGATTGGTAAGGCAGGAGAATCTGTGGTGGTGGAAATATCCTTTTTTGACGACAGCAAATTTTTGGAATATATCAAGCAGGGAAATATTAGTATGGTTGAAACGGCTATTAAAAAAGACCCGGCTTTAGCAACTAATGAAAATCAAACGCTGACCACTTCTCCGCTGGAAACTGCAATTCAAAATTCACAAATAGATATCGTAAAATTATTAATGGCCAATGGTGCCAGCTTTACTTCGCCTGACAATGTTTTTCCATTACACAAAACTGCCTTACATTCTTCTTCTGTTGCAAAAGTAAAAGGGAAACCTGCTCCGGATAGGGAACTGGCTGAATATTTTTTGGGAAAAGGTTGTAAGGTAAGCGATAAAGATGATGGCGGAAATACTCCTTTGCATTCGGCGGTACGCGGAGGTAAATTAGATTTAGTGAAATTTTTAATTGAAAAAGGTGCAGAGGTAAATGCGAAAAATGATTTTGATGATACACCATTAAAAATCGCTGAAGATAAAGGGTACGTATCTATTATAGAAGTGTTGAGATCAAAAGGAGCAGTGGATAAATAAACCAGCAGTCCCTGAAAAGGACTCTCATGGAGAATTGAACAATAAGCAGTTTACAATCCTTAATTTATAATTTTAAATTTATAATTTCTTTAAATATGGCTTTTGATATTGAAATGATTAAGGCAGTTTATGAAAATTTGCCTGCAAAAGTGGAAGCAGCCCGTAAATTAGTTGGCCATCCATTAACCCTTACCGAAAAAGTTCTTTATGCACATTTACATACTGATCAGAAGCCTCAATGTTTTGAAAGAGGAAAATCCTATGTTGATTTTTCTCCCGACAGAGTGGCGATGCAAGATGCAACTGCACAAATGGCATTGCTGCAATTCATGCAGGCAGGCCGCCCTAAAGTAGCTGTGCCTTCTACCGTTCATTGTGATCACCTGATCACCGCAAAAGATGGTGCTGCAAAAGACCTTGAATTTGCAACCAAAGAAAGTAAAGAAGTATTTGATTTTTTAGGTTCCGTTTCTAATAAATATGGTATCGGTTTCTGGAAACCGGGTGCAGGAATTATTCACCAGGTAGTTTTAGAAAATTATGCATTCCCGGGTGGGATGATGATCGGAACGGATTCACATACGGTAAATGCGGGTGGGTTGGGAATGATCGCTATCGGTGTTGGCGGAGCTGATGCCTGTGATGTAATGGCAGGATTGGCCTGGTAATTAAAATTTCCAAAACTAATAGGTGTAAAAATTACAGGAAAATTAAACGGCTGGACAGCCCCAAAAGATGTTATCTTAAAAGTGGCCGGTATTTTAACTGTAAAAGGAGGAACAGGGGCAGTGGTTGAATATTTTGGCGAAGGCGCTACATCCATGAGCTGTACCGGTAAAGGAACCATTTGTAATATGGGTGCCGAAATTGGTGCAACTACATCTACCTTTGGTTACGATGCTTCCATGGAACGTTATTTAAAAGCAACCGGACGTGCAGATGTTGCGGAATTAGCAAATAAAATAAAACAACATTTAACTGCCGATCCTGAAGTATATGCTGATCCGAATAAATATTTTGACCAGGTAATTGAAATTAATTTATCGGAACTGGAGCCGCATGTGAACGGTCCGTTTACTCCTGACCTGGCAACTCCTATCTCACAATTGAAAGAAACTGCAATTAAAAATAACTGGCCAACAAAGATCTCTGTGGGATTATTAGGCTCTTGTACCAATTCTTCTTACGAAGATATTGCCCGTGCAGTAAGTCTGGCAAAACAAGTTTCTTCAAAAAATTTAAAAGCAAAATCAGAATATTTGATCAATCCGGGATCGGAACAAATTCGGTTTACCATTAAACGTGATGGCTTTTTAGATGTGTTCGATCAGATCGGGGCAAAAGTATTCACCAATGCCTGCGGACCATGTATTGGTATGTGGGACCGGATGGGTGCTGAAAAACAGGAAAAAAATACCATCATTCATTCCTTTAACAGAAACTTTGCAAAACGTGCCGATGGAAATCCCAATACCTATGCATTTGTTGCATCTCCTGAAATAGTAACTGCAATGGCAATTGCGGGTGACCTTACTTTTAATCCATTGACCGACACATTGATAAATGAAAAAGGCGAGAAAGTAAAACTGGATGCTCCAACGGGTGATGAATTACCGACAAAAGGATTTGCTGTTGAAGATGCGGGATTTCAGGCGCCGGCTGCTGATGGCAGCAAAGTAACTGTTGTTGTTTCTCCAACTTCTGATCGTTTGCAGTTATTGGATCCATTTCCTGCATGGGAAGGTATTGATCTGAAGGGACTAAAATTATTGATCAAGGCAAAAGGAAAATGTACTACCGATCATATTTCAATGGCAGGCCCATGGTTAAAATTCCGCGGACACTTAGATAATATTTCAAATAATATGCTGATCGGTGCGGTGAATTTTTTCAATGAAAAAACGGATAGTGTAAAAAATCAATTGACCGGTACTTATGATGCTGTGCCAAAAGTACAACGTGCATACAAAGCAAAAGGAATTGGTTCGATCGTAGTGGGCGATGAAAATTATGGTGAAGGTTCATCACGTGAACATGCTGCAATGGAGCCCCGCCACTTAGGTGTACGTGCGGTACTTGTTAAATCATTTGCACGTATCCATGAAACCAATTTGAAAAAACAAGGAATGCTTGGATTAACTTTTGTTGATAAAGCAGATTATGATAAAATCAAAGAAGATGATACAATTGACATCATCGGGTTGACATCATTTGCTCCAAATAAACCATTAACATTGGTTTTAAATCATAGTGGCGGAATGAAGGAAGAAATAAAAGTGAATCACACGTATAATGAACAACAAATTGAATGGTTCAAAGCCGGTGGTGCATTGAATATCATTCGTGCAAGCCTGCCTGCCGGTAGGTAGGTGTGAAAGCGTAAACGGATTGTAAGACCCGAGAATCAAGTTTATACAAATGCGTTATGAAATTTCGTAACGCATTTGTTTTGTAAATTAACCTTAAAAATAAAGTCAATGTATAAGCTTGATCGGACTGCATTTAAGGCTGCAACAGCAGAAGAAGCATCTGAGCATGCCTCTTATTACAAAAAATTATCGTGGAAAGAGCGATTAAAAATTCTTATTTATTTGAATAGTATTGCATTCAGGCTGGTTAATAAACCAGAGCCCAAACTCGACAGAACGGTTTTTAATATTAAAACAAGAAATACATTGATCAACCGTCCAAAGGATATTGATCAATAATTTAAAGAAATAAATATATATGTGAAATGCAAAGTCTCATCCAAACTCGGGTGGGGCTTTTGTTTATCTACATTTTAATTCCTCACTAGGCTATAAAATATCATAGACCAACGAATATTTGGCCAGTGGTTTTATTCTTAAAATTATTTTTGAATAAAAGGAATAACTCAAATGAAAAATGTACTGTACCTGTTTTTGTTAGTAATTTCAGAATATACAAGTGCGCAAAAATGGGAGTGGGCGAGATTTACAGACCAACCTCTGACAAACCTCGCTGAAAATTGTTTAGCCACTGATAAAAACGCAAATTTTTATTTAAAAACCAATCTTGTTAATTCATCGGGACATACTGAGGTAGCAAGTATCATAAAATATAATATTCAAGGAAATAAACTATGGACAATTTCAATTGAGGGTGAAATTCAAATATCAGATATCACTACATTTTCAGAATATATTTACATAAGTGGTAGTTTTAGAGATACTGTTGTTATCAAAAATAATACTTTAATAAGCAAAGGGGAGAATGATGTTTTTTTGGCCTGCCTAACCTCAAGCGGAACGCTTATCTGGGTGAAAAGAATGGGCGGCAAGCGCGAAGATATGGGTGGTGGCATTTGTACGGATTCCACAGGAAGCATCTATTTAACTGGAGGCTATTCTGATACTGCTGACTTTGATAACCAAGAGCTTTTTTGTGAATGTGTTTCTAAAATGTTCATTGCCAAATGTGATTCGGCAGGCAATATAAATTTCATTAAATCCGGCAAATGTATGCCGAGCAATTATAGCGACAATTACAGTTCTTCTTATGGATTAAAAGTTTCCATTGATCCATCAGGTAATATCTTTTGTTATGGCTCCTACAATTATTTTATGCTTGATACCTTTCAGGTAAGCGGGGGTGGCGGACCTTACACTGCTTATTTTTTAAGCAAATTTAATTCATCTGGTATTACTCTTTGGGCGAACCAAATTCCTGATTATACCATTTTAGAAATAAATGATATTAATCTTGATATTTCAGGGAATGTATTGATAACTGGTTATTCTCATTGGAAAAGTAGCGGGAGCTCAATAACTATTAAATATAACCCAAGCGGGGAAATACTTTGGGAAAGACAAGCTAAAGGCTTTTGTTATGGTGGTCAGATTATTTCGGATGCAATAACCAGCTCCGGCACTAGTTCTTATATTATCGGACAAATGCGGTCAGGATATAATTGCCAACCTGGTATTGGAGAGGCGTATTTATTGCTTGTTAAATATGATTCAACAGGTTATGAATTAATTTATGACACAATTCAAACAAGAAGCATTCATTCATGCGACATTATAAAAGATGTTAACAATGATTTTATTATTTGTGGCGCATTCAACGGAAGCCTTGTACTTGGCAATGATTCCCTGTATGCTCAACCTGGCAAACACGAAATGTTTATAGCCAAATTTTCTAACAGCATAAACACTTCTGATAATGAATTTAACTATTCAAAAGAATTTATTCTTTTTCCAAACCCTTCCTCCAGTCAATTCACTTTACAATTAAATGTACAAATAAAAGAACTGAAAGTTTCAGTGTACGATGTTTTAGGCAATTACATTTATAATCAACAAATTAAAAATATTTCAAACCATCAGATTGATCTGAGCAATAATGCAAAAGGAATTTATTTTGTTGAAATAGATACAGGAATAGAGAAGATCAGTAAGAAAATCGTTTTGGATTAAATAATATGAAAAAGATATTTCTCTTATTATTAGCTGCTATACTAGCTGGCAAAGTTAATGCCCAGCAATGGGAATGGGCAAAGGGCATTGATCTACCAAATTCATATTATTTTAAAGGAGTCCAGATCTCTTGTGAACCATCAGGGAACTTTTATATTTCTACATATAATTGGGATTCAAACAGCGGCCATCCTGCGGGGTCTTGTCTTATAAAGTGTGACCGAAATGGCAATCTGAAATGGAGAAAACTATTGGAAGATAAGATCAGCGTGTATAAGATACAAACTGACAATCAAGGAAACGTCTTATTAGCAGGCAATTTTATGGATACTATCAATATTGATGATAGTGTTTATGTAAGCCAAAATAAAACGGATGGTTTTTTATGCAGCTTAGATTCGGTTGGCACAATAAACTGGTTCAAACAAATTGCAGGGCCTGGTGATGAAAATGCACATGATATTTACTTGGATAAAAACAGAGCTTTATTTTTAACTGGAGTTTTTACAAATCAAACGAATATAGATGGAAATATGCTCAATACAATTGGGAAAGGAAGTACTTACATCATGAAATTCAATACTAGTGGCGATCTTTTATCATTAATAACAACACATACTACTGATACAAATGGGTATAACAGTGGTTACCGCATACAAACAGATAATCTTGGAAATCTATACATTCTGGGTCACTATGATGACATAAAATGTGATACAATAGGAATAAAAAACTCTAATTATTATGGTGCTCAGTTTCTTGCAAAATTTGACTCCATTGGCCAACTTTTATTTTTAAAGGATTTAATCAGCGGCACCTCCAAATTTAAAAACTTCCGCTCATTAAATGGTGGTTTATATTTTACCGGAGACGGTGGTTGGAAAAGCGGAAGTTGGACGCTAACCAAAAAATATTCCCCCGATGGCAATTTAATCTGGTCAAAAAGCCGTGATAATGGTAGTTACTTTCAACATTCAAGTAATAATATCATAGGAAATAATTCGGGTTTTTATACCATAGGGCGCGAAGTGAATCCTAACATACCAAGTTGGAAATCTACTTATTCGCTGATTATTTCAAATTTTACTACAAATGGACAGGAAAGCATCACTAGTATAGCAAGCATCGGCATGGTTGAAGGTTATGATATCGCCAGAACGGAGAACGATGAATTTCTTATTATCGGTTATGCCCCGGATACGATTACTTTTGGAGCCTCTACAATCACTAAAAGTGAAGGAGAAATTTTTATTGCAAAATTCCGAAACTCAACCAGCACAACAGTCTCGTCTCAAAAAGAGTTCGCAATAGTTATACACCCTAACCCAAGCTATGGCCATTTTACTTTACAGCTGGATACACCAAAAGATTTTAGAATTTGTATTTATGCAATTTCAGGCAATTGTGTTTACGATCAACAAATTAAAAATTCGGCCAGCCACCTGATTGATTTAAACAATCAAGCAAAAGGGATTTACTTAATTGAGCTCATCTTTGAAGATGAAAGAAAAGTGAAGAAACTTATACTTCATTAAATTTTTTACCAGCTTTCCAAAATTATCCCTAATTCCTTGCGATTTAAGTTTTCTTGTTCTAAATTGTGCTATCAATAAATGCTACACATCTAATACTCTCAATCATGAAAAAAATTTACTTACTATTCATCTGCACGTTAATGAGTGGTTTTGCATTCGCACAAACACATGAAAGCGATTTTCTTGACGGAACAATTGCCATTAAACTTAAATCTATAGATGAAGCCGCTATCCAAACCAATAATACACGCACTGACGAAAATATTTTAAGCAGAGAAGAGTCCTTGTCGGATTTTCCTGCCCTCGCTTTGCGGCTAAATGGAATCGCGAACGTGACAAAGCTGGAACGCCCGGCCTATTATACCGACAAACCTGAACTGCGTAAATTACTACGCCTTCACTTTAGTAATTATAAAGATATTGATCAGATCGTAGCACTACTCAACAAGATCAGTATTGTAGAATATGCGGAAAAAGTACCGATCTATAAAACAAGTTATACTCCCAACGATACATACTTTTCAGGGACCAATAAATGGTACCATGATCTAGTTGGTTCTACGTTAGCATGGAATTTTAGTCTTGGAAGAGCTGAGGTGAAAGTAGCGGTAGTGGATAATGCAGTTGGAAGTCACCTTGACTATACCATGTTCAAACAACGAGATGTGGCTGACAATGATAATAATGCGAATCCTCCTTTGGATTATAATTCAGATGCAAGCTGGTCACACGGTACACACTGTGGTGGATTAGCAACTGCTGATATAAATAATGCAAGGGGTATCGCATCACTTGGCGCTGCCGTACAGTTGATAGGAGTAAAATGCACGCCTAATAGTGCAACCAATAGCAATTCTATTTATTATTCTTATGATGGAGTTTTATGGGCTTGTCAAAATGGAGCGCATGTAGTCAGCATGTCATATGGCGGTATGAGTTTCAGCCAGGCTTATCAGGACTTGATCAACGCTTATCCAAGCGTAGTGTTTATAGCAGCTGCAGGCAATGATAACAGTTCCACCATACAATATCCGGGCGCTTATGCGAATGTGATCTGTGTTGGTTCTGTAGATGGAAATGATTCACGTTCCAGTTTTTCTAATTACAATGGAGGAACCACCTGGGTGGATATTGCATCACCGGGAGGTTTTACAAATGGAGGTTTGTTAAGCACGGTATATACCACCGGAGGCAACACGTATGCAAAGATGGGCGGAACATCCATGGCTACGCCATTTTCAGCCGGACTGGTAGGTTTAATGTTAAGTTTAAAATCGGACCTTACTCGTGCGCAAATTTTAAATTGCCTGGTAAGTACAGGAAAAGTCATCAATCAAAGCATTGGACCCCGTATCAATGCCCAGGCTGCTATGCAATGTGTTCAGTCGATGCTTACAGGTGACCCTATTGCTAATTTTTATGCAGACCGCACTGATATTTTAGTAGGTGATAGTGTACTGTTTACTGATAACTCCGTTGGTGGAGGAAATGCGATCACCACATGGCAATGGACATTCACAGGCGGCACACCGGGAACTTATACCGGTAAAACTCCTCCTCCGATATTTTATAATACAGTAGGAACTTACAATGTTGCATTAACTGTTACCAATTCACAAAGCAGCAGAACAACAACGAAAACAGCTTATATCAAGGTGAACCCGATTCCCTATGGCCAATGGCTCATACAAAATACAGGCTTTGCTACTGCAAGCAGAGGCATCGGATATATTTCAATTGTGAATGCATCCACAGTATGGGCGCTTGCCTATGATGGAACACCCGCAAAAAAAACAGTGCAGGAATTTACAAGGACTACCAATGGCGGAACTACCTGGACACCCGGGAACATCAATCTTTCTGACACCAGTCTGAATGTTGCCATGATACATGGCGGCAGCGCATCCACTGCATGGATCGCAGTAGCGCCGGGGACTATTGCGGGACGGATCGGTGGAATTTTTAAAACTACGAACAGTGGCGGTAACTGGACAAAACAAACAACCGCTCCTTTTACCAATGCGGCATCATTTGCAAATGTGGTTCATTTTTGGGGATTAGATACAGGCTTCTGTATGGGTGATCCCATAAATGGTGAATATGAAATATATACTACCATAAATGGTGGAACAAACTGGACTTTGCGTCCGGCAGCATCCATTCCTAATCCGCTTTCAGGAGAGTTTGGATATGTAGGCGGTATTGAAGTGGTTGGGAATAATGTTTGGTACACTACCAATAAAGGCCGCCTTTATTACTCAAGTAACCGCGGAATGAACTTTGTGGCTTACCAGACCCCTATTACTGATTTTGCAGGTGCTACAGCAAGCGGGCATGTATCTTTTAGAAATGCAACAGAAGGAATACTCGTGGACAATACGGGTAAAGTATGGAAGACAACAAATTCAGGTTCTTCCTGGACACAGATCACCATTACAGGGAAAGTATTCACTGCGGGCTTATGCTGGATAGAGGGAACTGATGTGGTATTTTCTACAGGATCAGGTGGTACTATCGGTGCAGGATCATCTTATAGTTTAGATGCCGGAGTAACATGGATCACAATAGATGCAGTACAACATTTGTTTGTAGATTTTTTGGATACACAAACCGGATGGTCAGGTTGGTTTAACTCTACTCCTACTACAAATGGAATGTGGAAATGGAAAAATATGCAAAACCCGATGGTTCCAAATTTTACTGCAAATAATATTAGTGTTTGTACGGGAGCCACTGTAAACTTCACTGATCAAACTACAGGAACTGCTCCAACAACATGGGCCTGGACCTTCCAGGGCGGGACACCGGGAACATCAACTGTTAAAAATCCAAGCGTTGTTTATAACACTCCCGGAACATATGATGTAACATTGATAACCGGTGACGGAACAGGAACTGCTACTAAAAATAAAGTAGGGTATATTGTTGTATCGGCTCCACCGGCAGCACCAAGCGCTATTTCCGGATTACCAAATCCATGTGTTGGTACTACAGAGATTTATTTTGTATCCGGAGCAACGGGTGTAACTTACAATTGGACGATTCCATCCGGCTGGACAGGATCAAGCAATACCAGCTCTATTAGTACTACTGTTGGAGCAACAAGCGGCAACATCAGTGTAACTGCAACCAATACTTGCGCTACAAGCGCAGCGAGTACGTTTAGTGTGACTCCTATAAATGTTACCGGAGCTGTTGGAAATTTTAATTCCAATATTTTAGGTGATTCGGTAAAATTCACAAGTACTTCAACCGCTGCCACCAGCTGGTCATGGGACTTTGGGGATGGAGGTACCAGCACTTTGGAACATCCGGGACATAAATACACTGCGAACGGATCATACAATGTGCAGCTGATCGTATCTAACCAATGCGGTATTGATACAATTATTAAAGTGATAACAATAACTTCTGTTGGACTTAATAATTCTACCACTACTGCTTCAAAAATTTATCCGAATCCGGCTTCTTCAAAATTATTAATTGAACTGGCATCCGGCACATCAAATTACAAAGGAGAAATCCGTGTAATGGATGTAACAGGAAGAATAGTAAGAAGTTCACAGGTGGATGGAAATCAATTTATTATTGATATTTCAGCGCTGGATAACGGAATATATTTTATTGTGATGAAAAGTACGAATGAAGTATTCCGGTTCTTAAAAGAATAATTTAAAAAAAGAATAATTGAAAGCCCTGCAAATTATTGCGGGGCTTTTTCTTTTCATACTTTTGTAAAAAATTTACAATGAAAGCATACAATCCAAAAGACTGGACAAAACTTATTTTTGATTTTCACAGATCAGAATCATTTAAAATGATATTACCGGCTATGATCGCATTGGCAATGTATTCTGCCGTATTGTGTTTTGTAGATGTGGAAATGGAAATTATCAAATTTAAAAGCACAACCGTGCTGCATTCACTTTTAGGGCTTGTGTTATCACTGCTCTTGGTTTTCAGGACCAATACTGCCTATGAACGTTGGTGGGAAGGCCGTAAATTATGGGGAGATCTGGTAAATAACAGCAGGAACCTCATGTTAAAGATAAATGCATTTGTCCCGGCTGAACACAAAGAATTAAAACACAATTTCAGAATATTGATCAGTAATTATGCCTTCGCATTGAAAGAGCATTTACGCGGAGGATTTAAAGAAGAACAATTGGAAGAACATCCTCATTTATTATTGAATGAATTAAAAACGTATAATCATATTCCTAATAAAATTGCTCAACAATTATATGAAGACACCCAAAATTTACTCAAACAAAAATTGATCTCCGAAGAAAAAATATTGGTGCTTAATGATGAATTGCGCTCATTCACAAATGTAGCCGGAGCCTGCGAACGCATTAAAAAAACTCCTATCCCCTATTCCTACAGTACATTTATCAAACGTGTTATTTTAATATACATTATTACACTACCAATAGGGCTGGTCGATGAATTTAAATGGATCACAATACCCATTGTACTTTTTGTGTTTTATGCCTTTGCCGGTTTGGAATTACTCGCTGAAGAAATTGAAGATCCTTTTGGAAATGAAGATAATGATCTGCCCACTGATGAAATTGCAAATACGATCAAAAAAAATTTGGTGGAGATCCTGAAGTAACTAAAATGCCATTAACCCTTCAATACCGTCCATCTCTTTGTATTTATCAATAATGGATTCCGGATTAAGCATTACCTGTTTAATAGTGATACTGATGTATTTTCCGTTGGTAGATTCTTTTTGAGTAATAATGGCTTCATCCGAAAATTTGGATTCCACTAAAGCTATTTTTTTGTTTTCGGCGGGAATAATAAATTTAAACATATAAACTGTGGGCCAGCTCATTTCCCGTAACTGCTCTATTAGCTTATCAAATTGCTCATCTTTCATCTTATACAAAGTTAAGTTTAATCCGTTTTGTTTAGTATTTTTGACTGCTGATCATGGAAAATTTTAAGATAAAAGGGGAATATATTCAGTTAAATCAACTGCTAAAAGCAGTAGGCTGGGTTGCCAATGGCGCTGAAGCAAATGATGCTATTAACAACGGAAAAGTAAAAGTGAATGGTGCTATTGAGTTGCGAAAAAGAAATAAGATCATGAAAGGTTTTAAAGTGGAGTTTAATAGACAAAACGTTCTTATTGATTAGCAACTTTTAAAAAACAAAAATTAACCGCAGAGAACGTAAAGCGATACTATAAAGCATGAGCACTAAAAAATTTCAACGCAAAAATAAACCAACAAAGAGTATCAATTCTCCCCCATCTTACAATAAATTACTACTTGTTGTTCTAATAATCGTAACTGCTGCTATTTACTTTAAATCTCTCAACAACCAACTGACCACCTGGGATGATAAAAACTACATCACTGAAAATAAAGACATACGCTCACTGCATGGCGACAGCATAAATTATACGATCAAAGAAACATTCAGCAGTTATGTAATGGGGAATTACCATCCGCTTACCATGCTTACTTATTGCATGGAATATGCAAAATACAAGCTCAACCCAAAACCTTATCATGTTACTAACCTCATTATTCACCTGCTCAATGCCTTATTGGTTTTTGCGTTTATCTGGCTGTTAACGCAACAACAATGGGTAGCATTTATCACCGCATTACTTTTCGCAATACATCCTATGCATGTGGAATCCGTTGCCTGGGTAGCCGAACGAAAAGATGTACTCTATTCATTTTTTTATTTGTCGGCACTCTGTACTTACCTGGTCTACCTGAAAAAAGAAAAGGGAAAATGGATCTGGTACACCTTTATTTTTTTGCTATTTATACTGGGCCTTCTTTCAAAAGCGATGACGGTAACGCTTCCCATTGTTTTATTTGCGATCGATTACTTCTTAGATAGAAAATTTACCGGTAAAGTAATTTTAGAAAAGTTGCCATTTATCGTTGTATCTTTTATTTTTGGATACATTGCCATTGAAGCGCAAAAATCTGCTAATGCAATAGACGATATTTCAAATTATAATTTTTTTGACAGGATTTTATTTACCAGCTATGGAATAATAACCTATTTATGGAAAATGATAGCGCCGATAAACCTATCCTGCTTTTATGATTATCCGACAAAAGTAAATGGAATGTATCCTGCTATTTTTTATATCGCACCCATCATCATTCTTGTGCTGGCATTTTTAATTTACAGATCCATTCGGTTTGGAAAAGACATAGTGTTTGGCTTCGGATTTTTTCTCATTACCATCGTATTGGTTTTACAAATACTTCCGGTAGGCGGTGCAATTATTGCTGATCGTTACACCTATCTGCCTTATATCGGAATATTTTTTATTCTGGCACGATGGATAAACAATGTGATGGAAAATAAATTACAAAGATCCAAAACCTTAAAAATACCGGTAATAGTTGGATTCACTGTATTTTCAGTTCTCTGTTGTTATCTGACCGTTCAGCGTTGCAAGATTTGGAATAACAGCCTTGTACTTTGGAATGATGTGATCGAAAAATATGATGCTTCACCCAAAGCATATAACGGCAGAGGCGATGCCTATACTATTGCCAAAAAATACGATAAAGCAGTTGCTGATTTGAGCAGGGCCATTCAATTAAAAAGCGATTATCCCGAAGCTTATTACAACCGTGGGCTTGCTTATTATTATCTTGGAAAACATGAAGAGGCGATAAGTGATTATACTTCGGCAATTCAATATAATCCGAAACTTGCAGTGGCTTATTACAACAGAGCCGGAACTTATTTCACCATTCAAAAATTTCAACCTGCTTTGGAAGATGTATTAAAAGCCAAACAATATGGCTATGATGTTGATCCAGGATTTATTGAAGCGCTTCAAACCGGCATCAAAAATACCCCGCATTGAGCCAATTGCGCAATCACTGAATTTTTCATCTATTTCAGCAAAATCAATAGTATTTCTTACTTTTACTGATTAATCGACATTTGTATAAATGGCACTCAAAAATGATTTGATCTTAAGAGCTGCACGCGGTGAAAAAACAGAACGTACCCCTGTTTGGCTGATGCGTCAGGCGGGGCGTATATTGTCCGAATACCGCGAAGTGCGCTCAAAGATGGGTGGATTTAAGGAACTGGTGGAAACACCCGAATTTGCATGTGAAGTAAGCATACAGCCGGTTGACATTTTAGGGGTGGATGCAGCCATTATTTTTTCGGATATACTGGTTATCCCGGAAGCCATGGGCCTGACTTACCAGATGATAGAAGCCAAAGGGCCCTGGTTTGAAAAGACTGTTAAAAATGCAGGCGATGTAGCACAACTCAGGACCGCTCAGGCGGATGATCTTCATTATGTAATGGAGGCTATAAAACTTACTAAAAAAGGATTGAATAACCGTGTTCCGCTCATTGGCTTTGCCGGGGCTCCCTGGACCATCTTCGCTTACATGATCGAAGGAAGCGGAAGCAAAACCTTTTCAAAGGCAAAAAGATTCCTTTATACCCAGCCCTCATTGGCACATCAGTTGCTACAAAAGATCACGGATAGCACCATCAATTATTTAAAAGGCCAAATTGCTGCCGGTGCCGACATGCTGCAATTGTTCGACAGCTGGGCGGGTGTATTATCGCCGGAACAATACAATGAATTTTCCCTGAAATATATCTCACAAATATGTAATGCAATAAATGATGTACCTTTTACCGTTTTCGCTAAAGATGCGCACTTTGCCCGTAAACAAATGGGACAATTGAAGTGTGATACCATTGGCTTGGATTGGACAGTGGATATTGCAGAATCACGCGCACTGATCGGTAACAACAAAACGTTACAAGGTAATATGGATCCATGTTTGCTATATGCTGATCGTGACGTGATAAAAAAAGAAACCATAAAAATGCTGAAAGCATTTGGTCCACATCGGCACATTGCTAATCTTGGCCATGGCCTTTATCCCGATCTTGAAAAGGATAAGGTAAAATGTTTTGTAGATACAATAAAGGAATTTAGATTTTAAAATGTCTCCTTCTTTTAGAAGGGGATGGCCTGACGAACAGATGAAATTAAACTCATTAAATAAAAAAACACTCTTAATGAAAACAGCACTGTTTTCATTTGTTTTTTTATTGAGTATTATTTCCTTCGCTCAAAAAAAGGATAAAAATTTAATTCCCAATCCAAGTTTCGAAACAAAAAAAAATAAATCAGGCGGAGATATTAAAAATGCACCTCCATGGCTGGGGATAGGAACTGTTGACTATTATACCAAGACGGAAAAAAGAGATACTTCAAAATACAAAGGAGCACACACCGGAACGTGTTATGCCGGCTTGCGCTTTCAAAAAGAATACAAAGAATTTATGTATGCCCCCCTGACTGAAATATTAGAAAAAGGAAGAACCTATCGTTTTCAAATGTATACACGGCTATTGGGTTCAAGTACAGTTATCATCAAACAACTGGGAGTGTTTTTATCCGATGACCCATTTAAACCGGGGATGGTGTTTGAGGAAGAAGGCGTTATTGATTCGGTATATAAAAAAGGGATTTCAGGAGTGGGATGGTTATCTATACAAGGCGAGTATCTGGCACATGGAGGAGAAAGATATATTATCATTGGTAATTTTTCAGACCACATGAAAGATGATTTTGTAAAACAGAATAAATGGGATTTTTTCGAATTCAAAGAAGCGTATTATTACATTGATGATGTATCCTTATATAAAATAAAAACAGCCGCTGATTCATTGAACATCTCCAATGCAAATAAAAAAAGCAAACCATTGCTTGATCTACCGGAAAAATTAACCGCCGGACAAATAATTGAATTAAAAAATTTACAGTTTGAGAAAGGTACTGCCAAATTGATGAAAAGTTCTTACAAGATATTGGATGAATTAGCAAAAAGCTTAAACACTCATCCTTTTATAGAGATTCAGATCAATGGGCATACAGACAACCAGGGTGATGAATCGAATAATAAAAAATTATCGAAGGAGCGTGCCAAGGCAGTATATGATTATTTGACAACACAAGGAATAATTAGCCCGATGCTATACAAAGGATTAGGCTCATTACAACCTAAAGTGCCAAATGATACGGATGAAAACAAAGCAAAAAATAATAGAGTGGAAGTGGTAATTATTAAGGAATAGCTTAGTTAAATAAGTAAATTAAGTTGAATGGTTAATTTAGGTGACAGCTTAATTAACTCATTAACTATAAATAATCAAATGACCGACTTAAAAAAAGGTGATAAAAAACTGATCAATGCATGGGCAACCTATGATCTTGCCAATTCTGTTTATAATCTTGTGATCACAGCCACCATTTTTCCAATTTATTACGAAGCTGTTACAACCACCCGTAATGCTAACGGGGATGAGATCTCCAACATCGTTACTTTTTTAGGCTGTCATATAAAAAATACAAGTCTTTATGATTTTGCCATCGCTTTTGCTTTTTTAATGATCGCTGCAATAGCTCCTTTATTATCAGGTATCGCTGATTATGGCGGAAACAAAAAACGTTTTATGCAATTTTTTTGTTACCTGGGCGCAGCTTCCTGTACGCTCATGTATTTTTTTAATTCAGGAACCCTTTATCTGGGAATTATTTTAGCGATACTGGCATGCATGGGATTTGCCGGAAGCCTTGTTTTTTATAATTCCTATTTACCAGAAATTGCTGACCCTGTGAACCAGGACAAGGTTAGTGCAAAAGGTTTTGCAATGGGCTATGTTGGAAGTGCCGTGTTATTAATTACAAATCTTGTAATGGTGATGACACAGGAAACAGGAGCAGAAAAATTACGCATGATGCAATGGTCGTTTGTAACAGTTGGGATCTGGTGGTTCGCTTTTTCACAGATCACATTTTATTATCTTCCTAAGAGCCGCAAGCAAACAATTACTGCTGAAAGAAAAGGGCATTATTTATTGCATGGGTATAAAGAATTAAAAAAAGCATGGAACGAATTAAAACACAATCAACAACTGGTTCGTTTTCTTCCCGCATTTTTTGTGTATAGCATGGGAGTTCAAACAGTAATGCTTGTTGCCAATCATTTTGGTTCAGACGAAATAAAAATGGAAGCCGGTCAATTGATCACCACTATTTTGATCATACAATTTGTAGCCATGGGAGGAGCATTACTGTTTTCTTTTGTTTCAGGCAAAAAAGGAAATCTATTTACCTTGAAGATCGCTACACTTATCTGGGCATTGATCTGCCTGGGGACATATTTTTTTGTTCATACACCTGTTCATTTTTATATTGTAGCCGGATGTGTTGGTTTGGTAATGGGCGGCATTCAATCATTGTCCCGCTCTACCTATTCAAAGATGTTACCCGAAACAGAAGACCATACTTCCTATTTTAGTTTTTATGATGTTTGTGAAAAATTAAGTATTGTGCTAGGCATGGCTACATTTGGTATTATTAATGAAATAAGTACCACCATGCGCACCCCCATTATTGTTCTGATCTCTTTTTTTATCCTTGGATTTTTATTGTTGTTCCGGATGAAAGAAATTAAAAGTTAACAGTTATTGGGTTTCGGTTATTAGTAATTTTTATTTTAGCAAACACAGATTCGTAATTCGCAAAATTCGTAATTCGTAGATTAGTATAGATTAGTAATTCGTAGATGTATGATTGTAGATGTTTTTATTCCTTGTTTTATTGACCAGATCTATCCCGACACCGGTTTTAATATGGTGAAGATTTTAGAGAAAGTAGGTTGCGGTGTGAATTATAATCCTGAACAAACCTGCTGCGGGCAGCCTGCTTTTAATTCAGGCTATTGGGATGATTGCAAAGAAGTGGGAGAAAAATTTATCCAGGAATTCCAAAACGACCGTTATATTGTTTGTCCTTCGGCCTCTTGTGTTGGCATGATAAAAAATTATTATCCCGACATGTTTCACAATTCAGTATTGCACAATGAGTACAAACAAATTCAAAAAAATATTTACGAATTCTCCGATTTTATGGTGAATGTTTTAAAGATCACCGACTTAGGTGCTAAACTCGAAGGTGTTGGTACTTATCATGATTCCTGCTCCGCTTTGCGTGAGTATGGAATAAAGCGCGAGCCACGTGTGCTGCTTGAGAAAGTGCGCGGACTGGAAATGCGTGAGATGAAAGACACAGAAACTTGTTGCGGCTTTGGCGGCAGTTTTTCCGTAAAATTTGAACCAATAGCAGTTGGAATGGGTGAACAAAAATTAGAACATGCTGTGGCAACCGGTGCTGAATATCTTATTTCCACTGATGTTTCTTGTTTAATGCATTTAGATGGTTATGCAAAGACTCAAAACAAGAAAATGAAGATGATGCATTTATGTGATGTGTTGGCGTCGGGGTGGGATTAAATCTGCGAATTAGGAATTTTCCGCCGCGGCGGACGAATTACGAATCGGTGTATTTAATTTCTCAACTATCTTCTCAAATTCTTTCGTGTTTTTTATTGCGTTAAACGAAACATCATTTTTCAAACGAGCAACATCTGCAAACCCATTTTTAACAGCAGAATTTAGCGCAGTAATTGCTTCTTGTATTTTGCCTTGTTTAGCATTTACGCTTGCCATTAGATAATGGGATTCATTATTTGTTGGATCAATCAATACATAAAGTCTACCAAAATGTTCGGCAGCAGGAATATTATTTTGGCTCAATGCCCCGGTTGTTTGCATATAACATACAAGGCTTAAATAATTAAGTATACGTTTATAAATTAAAATTTCTTCTTTATTCTTTTCAGTTTTAATTTTTTGATCGATGGATGAAATTTCTTTCTTCCACCAGTTTAAATTTTCTTTTTGTAAAGCCTGCATGTAATTTCCTTTTTGTTTTTCCTCCTTGCTCCACATTTTTTCTTCTGCCCTCAAAGCTTTATCTATATCCGGATTGGTTTGAAAAGATCTGTAAAGATTATAGCAATATGTCAGATCCGTTAATCCATCATAAAAAGTAATTGCTTTCTGGCATAAGCGATACGCTTCAAATGTTTGATTATTCTTTTGATACATTTCAATTTGTTTCAATACAGGGTGGAAACGTTTCGCGATCAATGTATCATTTTTAACAGAACTATTTTTTCGCATCTCATTTAATTCCAGCCACCAGAAACCCTCATCCATAATATCTTTAGCTGGCCATTGGTGTTTGCCATTAAATGTGATCAATCCATGTTTAACATTATGCCCGGCCAGATCAACCATATCATATTTTCGCACTTCCAAGTAATTAAAATCCTCGTTACCAACTACAGCCAAAAATGTATAATTGTTTCGGGGTTGGGTACTATTGATGGAAGGAGCCGCGGCTCCGCAGCAAATAGCTCCTGCAATGCTCCCATTCTCAATTGTAATTCCGTTGGCAATGCGGGCTCCCCCTGAAAATCCAAGCAAATAAATACGCTCCATATTTATTGCCAGGCGTGTGGCAAGATCAGCAAATAATTTTCCGGCTATTTGTTTTGTTTCTTCCCAGGCAAGTCCATTCTTTGAATTGTTCGATCCCACAATAATATAATTATATTGTTCTGCAAGATCTTTATATAAGGATACAGGAAGTTTTCCTGTTCCTTGCGGATCAAATGCAATTACTATCGGGAATGTTTTTTCTGTAGAATAATTTTTTGGTAAATACATCGCGAAACTTTGCGAAGTATCTTTTTTGCAAACTATACGTTCTAGTATTTTTCCTGTTTCAAAATTTTCCTTGGTAACAACACTATCTTTTGTTTGGGGAACAATTTTTTGTTCATTGTTTCCGGAGGAGCAGGAAAACAATGAACAGGCAACGCACAAAGTTAAAAAAAACAATCTAAAAGATTTCACTGAGTTATATGGAGAATGCACAGAGAACCACTGAGTTTTAAGATCTATAATTTCTTTTTTCTCTGTGAACCTCTGTGCATTCTCCGTGCACCTCTGTGTAACTACTAAATGCCTCATCAACTGATCTTATAATTTTTATACTCTCCCGGTTTCCAGCCGAAATTTTTTTCGATGAACATCAGCAATCTTAATTTAAACGGAACTCTTTTCTGAGTCGGGTCAAATGAAAATTTCCAGTTCATTTTTTTTATTCGCTCCTGCATTACCTGAGGATGCGTTCCGGTAAATACTACCAATGAATCAATCTGTGAATAATCAAATTCATTTGCAGCTGAAACATTTTTTCTCACCCATTCATCATCATGCCATAATTTATGAAATGTTTTTTGTTTCGCCTGCTGTGCTTCCGGAGGTTTTACCCAACCGTAATGAAATACGCCTGCATTGATCTTTTTTACAATTAATTTTTCTCCATTTTTTCTAAATCCCTGGGCATCTCTGTAAGAAGAAATTTGTTTATCATTTCGTACTATCCTGATCTCTCGGCGATACCAGCGCCGTGCATCGCCCACATAATCATAAGAACCATAAAAATGGGTATAATCAAAAAGTAATCCTTCCACTTTTTTATCATCTTTATATTGCTCCATGGCAGTTTTAATTACAGTTAAATATTTTTCATGGATCACTTCATCACCCTGTATATAAAAACACCAATCGCTATCCGGTGCTATTGCAGCAAATGATTTATTGGTTTCATCGGCCAGCACTTTACCTCCTTCACGCAAGTCATCATTCCATACTGTTTCAATGATCTTTATTTTCGGAGAGTTGATAGATCTGATCAATCGCAAGGTATCGTCTTCTGATCTTCCAACAGCTACGATCATCTCATCACATATCGGGAGAATAGAAGTAATTGCTTCAACGATAGGATAATCGTATTTGATGGCATTTCGTACTATGGTAAAACCGCTGACTTTCATAGCCCCTCCAACCTCCCCAAAGGGGAGGCTTTTTTAATAAATATATTTCTTTGTTTTTTAAACATTGCTCTCCCTCTCCTTCGGGGAGGGTCGGGGAGGGGTTTAAATCCCTGTATAATTACTTGGTGAAATTTTCTTTAACTCTGTTTTCACTTCATCCCCTACATTCAGCGTATCAATAAATGCCGCGATACTTTCTTTTGTGATATGTGTATTCGTGCGCGTAAGTTCTTTCAATGCTTCATATGGTTTTGGATATCCTTCCCTGCGCAATACTGTTTGCAATGCTTCTGCTACTACCGCCCAATTTTTTTCCAGGTCATTTTCAAGAGCTTCTTTATTTAAAATTAATTTATCCAATCCTTTTAATAACGATTTGTATGCGATCAAACTATGCGCCAATGGAACGCCTACATTACGCAATACCGTTGAATCGGTAAGGTCACGCTGTAAACGTGAAACAGGCAGTTTAGCTGAAAGGTGTTCCAGTATAGCATTAGCGATACCTAAATTCCCCTCAGAGTTTTCAAAATCGATCGGATTTACTTTATGAGGCATTGCTGATGAACCGATCTCTCCTTGTTTTATTTTTTGTTTAAAATACTCCATGGAAATATATGCCCATATATCACGATCAAGATCGATCAAAATATTATTGATACGTTTGAGTGCATCGCAGTATGCTGCAAAATTATCGTAATGCTCAACTTGTGTAGTAGGATTAGAGCGATTTAAACCCAGGGAATTATTCACAAATTTATTTGCAAGATCCATCCAGTCTATTTTAGGATAGGCAACATGATGTGCATTTAAATTTCCTGTTGCTCCGCCAAACTTTGCACTGTAGGGTACTGCTTTTAATTGTGCGACTTGGTTTTGCAAGCGTACTACAAACACTTGTACTTCTTTTCCCAAACGTGTAGGAGATGCCGGTTGCCCATGTGTTCGGGCAAGCATGGGAACATCTTTCCACTCTTTTGCATATAGCGAAAGTTTAGCAACCACTTCTTCCAACACAGGCAGCAAACATTCATTCATGGCATCCTTTACTGAATACGGAATAGCGGTATTATTTATATCCTGGGAAGTTAAACCAAAATGAATAAATTCTTTCTGTTCATTCAGTTTAAGCGCTTCCATTTTTTCTTTGATAAAATATTCAACAGCTTTTACATCGTGATTCGTGATCTTTTCAATGTCCTTTATTTTTTGGGCATCCGCTTCAGTAAAATTTTTATAGATCGATCGTAATGAAGGATACAATGCTTTATCAAATCCTTTTAACTGTGGCAATGGCAATTCGCATAAAGTGATAAAATATTCCACTTCTACAAGCACACGATATTTAATGAGAGCTGCTTCAGAAAAATAATCTGCTAGTGTTTCAGTAACAGCACGATAACGTCCGTCAACTGGTGATATAGCAGAAAGTTTGGTTAAATTAGTCATTACTTGTTTCATTTTTAATTCCTCGACCCCTTGCCCCTTATCCTACGTCCCTTCTTAAGAGCAACGAAGTTAAAAAAAATATGTTGCTGGGAAAATGAAATATCGAATTTATTGTTTGTATCATTCGCATGCATTTTCACGCTAAATCCCTTGTATAGGTGGATTTTTTCATTAACTTTGAAGCATATTCACCCTATGAAAACAAAACTAGCCGGCTTTTGTCTTTTAAGTTTTTTGCTTGTTCTGTCTTTTTCGCTGCGACTAAATGCGCAAGCCGTTGTTGCTAATTTTTCATCTACTCCTACATCCGGCTGTGCCCCGCTTAATGTTTCTTTTGTTGATCTATCCTCGGGTTTGCCTACCAGCTGGTCATGGAATTTTGGTAATACCAATACATCAAGTTCTCAAAATCCCGGTGCTGTTTATTCTATTCCCGGCACCTATACTGTTACCCTGGTGGCTTCAAAAGCCGGCTCCAGCAGTACCAAAACAAGTACTATCACGGTATTTGCCAACCCTGTAGCTAATTTCAACATTAATGCTTCCCCGTCCTGTGTAGGACAAACAATTACATTTACTGATAGTTCGACCCCGGGAAGCGGAACAATTATTTCATGGACATGGGATTTTGGAGATGGCAATGTAATTACCACACCCACGGGCACTACAACTCATAGTTATGCTTCTACAGGAACATTTCCGGTGAGCGTAATTGTCACTGATAATAATGGTTGTGTTAACAGCATTATAAAATCTGTAACAATCATTGCTTCTCCGGTAGCCGCTTTTACCGGCACACCCCTATTTTCCTGCACGGCTCCGATGTTGGTTAATTTTACAAATAATTCTACCGGTGCTGGTTTAACTTATTCCTGGACATTTGGGGACGGGAGCCCTGCTTCAACAGCTACTGCGCCCTCTCATACGTATACTGCTCCCGGCACTTATACTGTAAAATTGGTTGTTACCCAAGGCGCATGTAAAGATTCGCTCACAAGAACCAGCTATATAGTTATTCAAAGCATTGCCGCAAATTTTACTGCAAATAATACTTCTGCTTGTGAAGGAAGTACTATTGGTTTTACTGAAACCTCCGCGCCTCTTTCCTCTTCCAGGATCTGGGATTTTGGAGATGGGAGCCCTACTTCAACACTGAATAACCCTTCTCATCTTTATACTACTCCGGGAACATACACTGTTACCCTTACCGCCACAGATGCAAGCGGCTGTACAGATGCTGAAATAAAAACGAATTACATTACTATACATCCCAAACCTGTTGTTGCATTCACCGCGGATAATACCATTAGCTGTTCAGCACCCTTTACTGTTAATTTTACGGATCAATCAACAAATAATGCAAGCTGGGTTTGGAATTTTGGAGATGGAAGCCCTACCTCCTCTTCACAAAATCCTTCACATACGTATACTGCCAATGGCACTTATACTGTTACACTCACCGTAACCAGTGTAAATGGATGTACAAGTACACTTGTTAAAAATAATTATATCCTGATCTCACCACCTGTTGCAGATTTTGCCGCAACACCGCGTGAAGGATGTGCGCCATTACTGGTGAATTTTACAAGCACAAGCACTTCCCTTGCTGACCCTATTACAAGTTATTTCTGGGATTTTGGAAATGGAACAGCTACTACTTTAATTCCTACAACCACTAATACCTATCCAATTGGTGTTTATCCTGTTACACTTGTTATTACTACTGCCACAGGATGTAAGGATACTGTAACAAAATTAAATTATATAAAAGCGGGATTAACTCCTACTGCAAATTTTAATGTTGTTGATTCCACTGTTTGTTACGGACTAAATGCACAATTCAATAATTTATCGGTGGGTGCAGATTCCGCTTTCTGGCAATGGGGAGATGGAGGAACGCTTTCTTCGCTTCTTCCTGCAGCAAATCCTGTTAACCATTTTTATGCCGATACCGGCACTTATATTGTAACGCTTATCGTCTACGACAGAGGTTGTGCGGATACGCTTATATTAACAAATATTGTAAGGATACTTCCTGTTAAACCTATATTTACCCGTCAATTAAATTGTATCAATCCCTATTCAGTAACCTTTATGGATGCTTCCTTAGGCGCTGATTCCCTTTCATGGGATTTTGGAGATGGAAGCCCTTTAGTGGCTGATCTACTAAACCCAACGCATGTATATGCAACACGAGGGTCAAAAACAGTGACTCTTACTGCATTTAACTTTACTACAGGCTGCTTCTTTTCCACCAGCCTTACATTTACCATTGCAGATCCAATTGCACAGTTCACGCCACCTGCTCCTATAAAAGGATGTTATCCTTTTTCCGTAGTGTTCAACAGCAGCACTTCACAGGATGCGACCGGGACACCTGCTAAATCATGGAATTTCGGAGATGGTAGTCCTACTTCTACAACTGCTAATCCTACACATGTTTTTACATTACCGGGTTCCTATACCGTAAGGCTTATCATTACTGATTTAAACGGATGTAAGGATACTACTACCAAACTGGTGATAGCGCAAGGGCCTACTCCAAATTTTACTTCCAATGTAGTAAGCGGTTGTGTGCCTTTACTTGTAAATTTTACAGATACTTCTATTTCAGATTCAACGCTCACTTCCTGGACATGGAATTTCGGCGATGGCAATACATCAACCGTTGCAACTCCAATAACCAGCCATACATATACTGTTTCCGGAACTTATTCTGTATCAATGACAGTTACTGATAAAAATGGCTGTACAAAAACAGCAACCAAATTAACCTATATCCAGGCTACGTTTCCTGTTCCAAGTTTTCTAATAGTCCCGGATTCATTTGCCTGTATGAATGAACCATTGACCTTTAATGCATCCGGTACCAGTGCCTCATTGCCTGCTACTTATTCCTGGAGATTTGGCGATGGGACACCTCTTACTGCACCAACAACTGTTGCTACTGCCCCACATTCCTATGCCACGCAAAATACATTTACCGTTACCTTAATTGTTACTGATAAAAATGGTTGTGTTGATTCTATTAAAAAACAAGTATTGGTTCAACACCCCACTGTTGCATTTGACACCACTATGCTTGCGCCACCAACCTGTGGTAATTTACAGATACAATTCAATAATCTGTCAACGGGGCCGGGAGGCCCATTTACTTATTCATGGGATTTTGGGGATGGTGCCGGTTCTTTTATAGCGAACCCAAGCAAAACTTATACACAACCTGGAACTTATACTGTTACTCTTACCGTAACTAATAATGCGGGATGTACCAGTTCGCAACTGGTTGACACTTTAATTGTTGTCCCGGGACCTGTAGGAACATTTACATTTACCCCAACATCCGGATGCCGGCCACTTACAGTTACATTTACAGCTACCAGCAATAACTCTACAAGTTATACCTGGGATTTTGGGGATGGAACTGTTATTCCTAATACTACCAGCAATACAATAACACATACTTATACTAAAGATGGAACACCTATGCCCATATTACTTTTAGGTGATACATTAAGCGATGGAACATTCTGTGAGGCGCCAGCTCCTTCCGCAGGAGTTGTAACTATTGTCACATCGGTACTGGTGGATATTGATTCCACTATAATTATACTGGATGAAAATGAAACCGTTATATTAATTAGTGATACCAGTGGATTTTCAAGCTCTCCTACTTATTCATGGACTCCCTCAACCGGTTTAAGTTGTACTGATTGTCTTGAACCTCTCGTAACAGGTGATGGCAGCGGAATAACGATCACCTATGTATTGACGGTTACCGACGCAGGCGGATGTATCGGTGATGATTCTGTAATAATTATATTTCCGCTTTGTAAGAATGATGATTTCCAGGTGCCCAATGTATTTACACCCAATGGTGACCTAACCAATGATTTGTTTGATGTACACGGATTGTGTAAAAGAAATACATACCTCATCAGGATCTATAACCGCTGGGGGATAGAAGTTTTTTCTGCCAATGAGAGAAATAATTCCTGGGATGGGCGCATATCCAGCGGTATGCCGGCTGCTGAAGGAGTTTATTATTATATCATTACACTTGACGAAAAACGATATACCGGATTTTTACATCTGATACGATAAGTTTTAATTTTATGTGATAAAAACAACTATAAAGCGTTTTGAAAATAAAACCGACTATTTTTTTCTTTATTGCTTTTTTGCTTAGCGCGAGGATTTCCTATGCCCAGGTTGTTGCTAATTTTTCATCTGCACCACCATCAGGATGTGCTCCACTTACAATAGCATTTTCTGATCTGTCCACAGGAACCCCTACTTCATGGTCATGGAATTTAGGGAATGGTAACTCTTCTACTTTGCAAAATCCCAGTGCAGTTTATTCTACTCCCGGCACATACACTGTTACCCTGGTAGCTTCAAAATCCGGTTCAAGCAGTACCAAAACAGCTACAATTACTATATTTGGAAAACCTACGGCTAATTTTACAACCAGCGCTATGCCTTCATGTGTAGGCCAAACTATTACATTCACTGATGGCTCAACGGGCGGAGGAACACTTACTTCATGGGCCTGGGATTTTGGCGATGGCAATATTCTAACCACTTCTACAGGTGTAGTAACACATAGTTATTCCTCCGGAGGAACTTTTCCTGTGAGTTTGATTGTAACAGATAATAATGGATGCTCCAGCAGTATTATAAAATCTGTTATTGTATTAGCATCTCCTGTTGCAGCTTTTACAGGAACTCCTTTGTCGTCATGCTCTGCACCACTTACAGTTAATTTTACAAATTCCTCTGTTACATTTGGAACAGTAAGTTATTTATGGAAGTTCGGAGATGGCACATCAAATTCAACGGCTGTAAATCCTTCTCACACTTACACTGCATCGGGAAGTTATAAGGTTACACTGATCGTAACACAAGGTGCATGTATTGATAGTGTTGTAAAAAACAACTATGTGGTAATTCAAAACATTACCGCAGATTTTTCTGCCAATGCCACTTCAGGATGTGTAGGAAGTGCAATTACATTTACTGATATGTCGTTGCCTCTTTCCACTTCAAGGACCTGGGGTTTTGGTGATGGAAGCCCCACATCAACCCTTGCTAACCCAACCCATACATACACTGCACCTGGAACCTATACTGTTTCATTATTGAATTCAAGTGCAAACGGATGCTCCGATTCTGAGATAAAAACAGCATACATCACCATTCACCCATCACCTGTCGCAAATTTTACTGCCGATAATACACAAAGTTGTAATGTTCCTTTTACCGTTAATTTTACTGACAACTCTTCGGGTGCAACCAGCTGGCTTTGGAATTTTGGGGATGGCAGTCCTACTTCCACATCTCAAAATCCTTCACATAATTTTACTTCTGAAGGTGTTTACACTGTTAATCTTATAGTAACCAGTATCAATGGATGCAAGGATACGATCGTTAAATCAAATTACATTATTGTTTCACGTCCTGTTGCAAGTTTTACTGCAACCCCACGTCAAGGCTGTGTGCCGCTGCTTGTAAATTTTACAAGTACAAGTACTTCTTTGCTTGATCCCATCATAAATTACAGCTGGAATTTTGGAAATGGAACTGCCTCTACTGCCTCTCCTTCAATAACTAATACATATACACTCCCCGGAGCATACACGGTAAGACTAATCG
>JBQTHQ010000056.1:0-2076 GCA_052389695.1 Bacteroidota bacterium
CGACCTCCTTTTTGCATAAGTTTTACTATAACGTCCACTAGTTTTTCAATATTGGGGATTACCTTTTCTATTGCGAGAGGAACGGTTTGGTCTTCTTTATTAATATTAGTAAGTAATTCATACACACTCATTTTTTCGAGTGACTTATACCTGGAATCTGATTCGGTTGTTTTTTTCACGTTATTTTTTGATGATTCTTTTATTTATTTTTTTTTCAGAACTGTTCTCAAATGTTGCAATATACATCCCGGGATTTAAACTACTAAAGTTAACAACTACTGATTGGTTATTTTGATTCTTGGTTTCAAAAACTTTTTCACCAAGTAAATTAAAAATACTGATGAGGTATTGAGTTTCATTGAAAAAAATAATATTTAAATTATCTTCTATTGGATTAGGAAAAAATTGAATAGTGTTTGAAAAATTTGTTAGTTCTGATATCCCAACATGATACGGATTTTCGCATTCAGCCTGCGGGACTACTAAATAAGTTGTTGTACTATCCTGAAAGCAGGAGAAACTAAAGTCAAAAAAATCTACAACAGTCTGAGAATCGCAGTTTCTTCCTGTGGGGAAGAGATATTCCATTGAACCAATGTGTTCAATAATTTTTCCTGTGATACCCATAGATGAATTTGCTGAATCGCTAGTGTATAATACTCTATGAACGTTGGAGTTTATTGTTTGGGTTGAAGTGCTATCTACTCGAACAATTGATTTGGAACAATAAGCATAGTTGGTGTCAACACCTAAATCCCAATTATTGTTCAGACTTGCACCAAAATTATAGAGAATATCAAACTTGTTATTATTCAAATAAAAAACTGTGTCGCCATTACTGTAAGTATAATTGTTGTTTGTTTGTGTATATAATAAAGTAAGCGGTGATCCTGGTCCCAGACGACCATAGAAATATCTTGTTGTCTTTAAAATTTCACAAGTTTTTCCAAATAAAAGAGTATCATGAATATATTCAATTTTATCATTTCCTACCATTGAAGGATCCCACCATGTGTAATGCCAGGTAGCTCCCTGGCTTATCCATGGAGTTATTTGTGCTTTCACCTTTAATAGAGGTGTAAATACCAATAAGAGAATTATTATTTTTTTCATTATTTATAAATAACAGCAATAACATGCGTTCTTAAAAAAGGCAAAAGAGTATTCAATAATTTATAGACCCTTTGAAACCTTCTTCCAATTGGTGGTGCAAGCGTTACATTGTAAAAATCAATTTTATTGGTCTGAGGAAATAATTTTTTGATCTCTTTTTTATTGATTCCCTTTACAGATTTATTCTTAGGATTATCATATTTAAAATCATACCATAAGACAATACCCTTTTGTTTAGTCATTATCCACATTTTTTCAGCCAGTCGTTTTTTGAAATCAGCATCCAATATGGAAGTAAATACAGTTGACTGGAATACAATATCAAAATTATTTTCGAAATTTAATGTAGAGGCATCTCCTATAAATAATGGTACATCAGGAAATACATTTTTTAATGTAGTGGCGCGCTCATCGATTAATTCATTAGCGAAAATGTTTTTATAGTCGATCCCCATTTTATTAAAAAATGGAATATTAGCGCCCGCACCTGCACCAATTTCCATGATCTTTATATTTTTAGGGTATTTGAAGTTGCAATTTATGACTTGTTTGTAAACGGCTTCACGCTCTTCTTTCATATGGTGAATAAACAAATCATACGTGTTAGATTTTTTAACTGTATCATCCTGCAAGCGTTCTTTATAATATTTTTTTATACGTTCTGTTTCGTTCATGCCTTTACAATTAAAAAATAAAGGGCGAAATTTTCGCCCTTTATTTTAATAGATCCTTGGATATTTATTTGGATTACTCTCGTGCATTAATTCATATACTATGTCAAAAACATCTTCAGCGCTTGGTTTACAGAAATAATCACCATCAGAGCCGTAAGCGGGACGATGATCTTTCGCAGTTAGTGTTCTTGGTTCCGAATCTAAATATTGATAAGCGCTCTGTTCTTCCAATATTTTTTGCATGATATAAGCGCTTCCTCCCCCGGGGACATCTTCATCCAATACAACC
>JBQTHQ010000057.1:0-102273 GCA_052389695.1 Bacteroidota bacterium
AAATTTCCTTTAGATAGGGATAATCCTTAAGAGTATTTTCCAGGGAAGTAATTTTACTCACAAAATAGACCGGTTTATCAATTGTTCCATTTAATAACCAATCTAAATTGTAACTATTTTCATTTGACTGTTCTTTTTTATTTGAGTAGAACAAATGCGCATAGCTTTTAAATCCCAAGGTTTCTATATAACAATCCTTCTCCTGTAGATATTCATAAAATTCAATTGCTGCTCCTTGAGAATATTGCTCAATTTTAGGTACAATAATCATTAACGCCATATTCACTGTTAATAAAGAAATTATAAAAATGCCTATCACACCCCATCTTACTTTTTTTCGATTGATCAAGACCAACATCACTCCCACTCCAATGACCAGACAAATTCCTATCAGCCATTCAAAACCAGACCAATGTACATTTGCTTTTAAATTTTCAACAGCAAAATTGTCCTTTATTATACCTGAATCAATAATTTGCAGTTTATATCTGTTTATGACAGACAAAGCCGAAATTGCAATACCAATAAGGCCCGCAGTAGACATAAGTAAAATACATGTATATTTCTTCCACTGGATTTCAGCATTTATCAATTTGTAAACAACAAATGCAGCAAGAAAACTCAAGGGAAAATAACATAAGGAAGAATAGTGAACAATCTTTGTTTTTACAATACTGAATAAAATAAGGACCACCCAAAATAATATCAGCATCCATAATTTAAAATGTTTTTGATAAGGTGTATCATATTCACTTTTCTTAAACCCTTTTAAAGCAAATATGGATAAAGGAAAACAACCGATCAATAAAACGATCCAATGATAAAAGAAAGGTCCGCCGTGACCGGAATCCTGGGTATTGAACAAACGTATTTGGTACAAAAAAAATTCTTTAATAATCGCTGAATTACCTGTAAGGATCAGAATAATAAACCATAATCCTCCGATAGATATGACCACCCAAGCATAGATAAATATCTGTTTAATGGTCATAAAAGGCTGAAAACGTTTAATTATAGAGTATATTCCAATGCACAAACCAAAAATTAAAACCGCAACAGGGCCTTTGGTTAAAACTCCTAAACCGATAAAAAATGCAGATAATAAAAGTAAACGGGTATTATTTTTTTGATCAGGAGCGTTGTTACTGAATATTATAAAATAGAAAATCCCGCAAAAAATAAAAAGATTAAACCAGGGATCAATAATACCTGACTTAAAATAGAAATGTGGTAAAAATGAACCTGCATAAGCCAGTACCCATATGAGTCCGAATTTTTCATCTACCAACTTCCTTCCGATATTAAATAAAACTAGTAATGTAATAACCCCGCAAATAGCATTTGGTAAACGGGCAGCAAATTCATTGATACCTAAAATATTCATTGATGCGGCTTGCATCCATATAAAAAACGGTGGTTTTTCCCAAAAAGGCTGAAAATTGATCTGAACCGAAAAATAATTACCCGTAACTATCATTTCACGGGCACATTCTGCAAAATTGATCTCGTCCCAATCAAATAAATGAACCGCACCTAAAAAAGGAATGAACAATATTATAGCTCCTATTGCAATCAAAAGATTAATACGTAGCAGTCTGGTATTCATTATTTTTGTATGAGTGCTATCAATGATTTGTTTATCCAGTTGTTTTCGCTTTTCTGAACAAAATAAATACGAGCATAGTGATGGCCACCCCTATAAATGAGCCGGCATATACATCTTCAAAAAAGTGTTGTGATAAATAAATACGTGAATACCCTGCCAGGAAAGCCAGGATAAAAAATAATACTTTATAGGTTTTATTTTTTACTATTAATGCCAATGCAAAATACAATGAATAAGCACAGGTTGCATGCCCTGACGGAAAACTATGGTACATATGATTTTCTACACCGGGTACAAGATATAAATCCTGTATTCCTTCAAAAAATTTTTTGGGACGAAGCGCATCTGAAAAAACAGTATGTTTTAGCACTTGCGTAATTAAAGCAGAAATAATATTGGAAAGCCCTACAATCAGTGCATATTTGAATTTGACAGCTAATAATATAATTACAACCAATAAGGCGGTTATTCCATCTCCCAAAAAAGTGAGGTAATAAAAAAGTGAATCGCAAAATGAATTATGAAAAGTATTAAAGCTTAAATGGGTCTCCGCTCGGGTATTTATGGTTATAAGAAGCCCGCCAAATAAAATAAAAATCAGGTATGGAACTAAAAAAGGGAGATTGGATTTGAAAATGGCTTTCATGTGAGTATAATATGCTTTTAGGCCACATGCCTGCCTGCCGTCAGACAGGGAATAATGCCATATTAATTGGAACCTAAAACGTTCAATAATTTATTTACCTGGCTATCCCAAAGCAATTTAGAAGTTTGCATATCGGATGCTTCGTCAGCAAAATCAATGATGATCAATGAAATATCACCGGTAAGTTCATCGCGTTGAATACGAAATTCAAAAAAGGAGCCTTCCGGCTTATCAATCCATTGCATACGTATGTATTGATCTTCTTTAAATCCAAGTAATCGTGCTTTTTGTTCACTACCATCCCAGAAAAAAGTAAATATGCCATCACGTATGTTTACATCATCCGCAAACCACTCAGATAGTCCACTAGGGGTAGTTAATAGTTCATAAAGAATACCTGCAGAAGTACGTACTACATATTCGAGCTCAAATTTCCCTTTTGGTTCTTTTTTTGGTAGAACAGCACCTTTTTTATTGTTAGCAGGGGCCGCCACAGTTAATGAGGCCATTGGATTAACAAAAGTCTTTAATATCTTAGGTACTTTAGGTACTTTAGCTTTACGTTTTGTGCTTTGAATAAGCTGCTCTATCAGGATATCTTCTATTATTACCGGTTCCTCATCATCTTCATTCTTTTGCTTTTTTTTCTTTCTTTTGGGCTTTTTTACTGAATCAGACGATTCACTTTTCCCACTGGCCGGATAAGGAGCTTTAACAATCTTCTCTTTCTCAATTTTAGTTTCCTTTTCAGGTTTTGTGGCTTTGATGGACTTTTTGGCAACTGTTTTGGGAGCCATTGCCTTTTTTGCAGCCACGGGAGCCTTTTTAACTATTGTCGCGCTCTTTTTTTGTAGTTTAACAGGGCGAACGGCTTTTTTTGCCGGTGTGCTTATCTTTTTTGAGGATTTGGGTGCTTTTGCTACGACCTTTTTAACAACTTTTTTTACAGGTTTTGCTGCTTTTTTTATACTTGGTTTCTTTTTCACAATGTTCTTGGATCCTGACGGGCGTGCGGATTTCGTTTTTATTTTTTTAGCTGCTTTAACCGGCTTTGCCTTTGATAAAGGTTTACCTTTTGAAGCTTTAGCAGCTTTTTTAACTTTCTTTATTTTACTTGGTTTTTTGCCCATAACTGTTGAATATTCAACAAAACTCTCGCAATATATAAAAAAATATTAATCAGTCAATAGCCGAATTTCGTTAAAAATCTTTAAAAGCCTTTTTATAATAGCCGAGATTAATACTATATTTGCGCCCTTAAAATTCAGTAATGAACTGGTTTTAAAGCTTATAAAGCTGATTTGAGTTTTAAAAAGGAGTTTTAAAGTATTTAAATGGCGAGGTAGCTCAGATGGTTAGAGCGTCGGATTCATAACCCTGTTAATAAGTTCTTTAAAATGCTTATTTTACAGGTGTTTGGGAGATTTTAAAAGGGTGCGGTTTCCACATGGTTTCCACATTTTTTTGGGAAAATAAGTCGGGTGGATAACCCTGCAACCAATGAGGGACAAGGGGTGTAGAAGTTTAGTTTAGAAATTGAAAGTACAGAATAAAAAGTTCATTTAAAGAAGAAAAATAAGAGGTCGCAAGTAGTATATTTGCAAAAAAATGGCGAGGTAGCTCAGGTGGTTAGAGCGCAGCATTCATAACGCTGAGGTCGAGAGTTCAAGTCTCTCTCTCGCTACAAAAAGAAAAGCCCAATCAACTAAATGATCGGGCTTTCTTTTTTCAAGTTGTTGTTATTACTTGCGGAGCAGCTCTTTTTCGATGTCAAAGAAAAAGCCCGGATTAACGCCATAATCAATTATCATAGCCCAAAGCAATATCATGGGGACTTCCTGAATACCGGTTGCTATTTTTGTCATTACCTCTTTCCCATAACCATATTGCACGGAAAAATCATCGTAAGTATTAAATACTCCTTTTTGCTTTAGCTTGTTGTAAGCCTCAATAAATTTATGGCTTACAATATTTTTCTCCTTAAAGTCTCCGGTAAATTTGGATTTTTTCTGTTTGACTTTTGCCATTGGTTAAAATTTTAGCAGCAACCTTAACTTTTATCTCGTAATAGACCGCATTTATAAGACTTTACAGCCAGGTTAATTTTATTTTGATTATTTTTTTTGACTTTTGCCGGATTCCATGAGCTTAATCAGCTTTTCCTGGGCCTCAATTATTTTTTTATCCTTGTCCATTTCCCTTTCGTAGCGGTCAATCGTTTTTTTTAAATCCTCCATTTGGTTGGTCAGATAAGTGTTTCGTTTCTGCATGTCTTCAAAGTTTTTCAGAATTTCATTTCTATCCTTTGCAGGAATTTTCTGAGTTATCTTTTCTACTTTGTAATATACGTCTCCATTATTGGCCACTGCCTCGCCTGTCAGCACTACATTGTTTTGTCCTCCATGAATTGTCCCTCCATTAATCACAGTTCCATCACGCTGGAGATTTTCTGATTTCAGTCCGTCCTCTACCAAGATGTGATTTGCGTTTATCCCAAGTATATTCACTGCTTTCCAAAGCATTTCTATATCCACGTATCTATTCTCGGAGGGGTTTTTTATCTTGGAAAATTCCGCCTGGTCTTCATTGATGCGCAGAGCAAACTCTCTTTGGTTTTTAACGACCTCTTTTTCTATTGCCTCGGCAACCATTTTAAAAAATCTTTCCGAAACCATCCTTTTAATGGATACATCAGATTTATTTTTTTTACTCCTAACGTTCTGTTTCATAGTTAGTTATGTATAATGAGTTACTTATTCGGAAATATATATTTGGAAATATTACTTTTTTTACAATACATTTGCTTCCTTTTACACAACAAGTTATTGTCAAAACTACAACAAAATTAGAAAAAAAGAAATTATTTTTTACAAAACTGAAAAAATGTTTACACAAGAGGATGTTAATATCATTGCAAACGAGCTGCCATCAAGCGCTGTAATCGAAATTTCAAAAAAAACAGGAATCTCACGTCCTACCATTTATAGGTTCCTAAAAGGCAATAAAATCCGAACCAGCTTTCAGGAACGCATTTATGTGGCAGCGTTAAAAATAATTGAACGGGATAAAATCAAAACGCAAAAAATAAAGGAGCAACGTTCACGGATATTGAGTGAAAACTTTGATGCGGACTAACATAAAGTGTTATTAAAAATATTCGGGTTATGGAAATAATTGTATTTGAAAAAGAAACTTATTACAGGATGCTTGCAGAAATGAAGCGTACAGTAAAGGATGCTGTGAAGGAAATCAAAACAGAATCCAAAAAAATGACAGAGGATGAACAATGGATTGATGGAAATGAGGCTCAATTCATTTTAAAGTGCAAAGGAGATAAACTTCGGCAGCTGCGAGAGGACGAAAAAATTAAGGTTAGTAAGCACGGAAGAAAAATTCTGTATTCCAAGCCAAGCCTATATGAATTTCTCGAAAGTAACACTGAAAAAAAATATGTTTAATGAAGTACGTAGAAAACCGCAGCCAAATATGGTTTAAAGTCCTCAGTCCCGAAGGGCGTGATTTAGACAACGAGATGAAAAAATGGTTTCTCCCTGAAGGTGTAAAAAAAGGAGAATGGTTTATTTCCGGTTGCAAAATCGGAACCTGGTTAGTGTCAAATCCCAAAGAGTTCATGCAGAAAACCAATCGGGTTTTTGTCGCTGAATTAGACGGTGATGAACCCATCATTGAATTGCCCGGAATTATTTGGGTTAGAAAAGTCCGGCTGATAAGAGAAGCTACCAATCTTGACCTTAAACGCTTTGGTATATACCGGGCATTCAGACAAATCATTTAATCATCGAAAATAATATGCAAGTAAAATCACTCACATGGGAATTTATCGGAAAGAAGCATTGCCTGTGGCTTGGCAAGATGGACGGACTTTTTAACCACATCCAGTTTTTCATAACACCAACTGGTCGGGATCCGGAAGAATATTTTATACGAACAGATACCGATGGTATTCCCAATGAAACCTGCATTGGACTTGAAAACACAAAAAAGAAAGCTCAGGAGTTGTTGAACAGTTACGCTATTGGAATGATCCTCGGATGAGAAAATTGATACGAGCCATAGCGTCCAATATGAGTAAAACATTTTACCTGGTTAGAATGCGAAAAAGCTATAACATACCTGATAAGAAAAATTATAAAATCATCTCTTTGGGCTTAGGGCAGCAGTCCACAGCACTTTACCTGATGAGCAGCATTGGGTTTGTTGAACGGGCAGATTGTGCCATATTCTCTGATACAGGTTCCGAAAGCAAAGCAACGTATGATTATTTAAAATGGTTAAAAAAGTGGCAAAAAGAAAACGATGGAATACCTATCGTACATGCAGGAAAAAAATCTCTATACAGGGATTTAATTTACGGTACAGGCAATTCCGGCAATCGCTTTGCTTCCATACCCGCTTTCACGAAAGACGAGAACGGGAATGTAGGAATACTTAAACGACAATGCACGGAAGAATACAAAACCCAAGAAATTTATAAAGCACTGAGGAAAATTTATGGATTGAAATACCGGCAGCACACCCCAGATACTGAAATGTGGCTCGGCATCACACTCGAAGAAATTGAACGAATGCGCTATCCACGAACCAAGTGGCTCACGTATGTATATCCCTTCCTGAATGTAAAATCAAAAAAGAGCGGCCATGATAAAGTTCCTTATACCGCACTCTTTCGCAGATCCGATTGTGTGGAATGGCTTAAATCCTACAACTTTCCTATCCCGCCAAAAAGCGCCTGTATTTTTTGCCCTTTTCAATCCGATCACCGCTGGCGTGAATTAAAACTCAATCAACCGAAAGAGTGGAAAAAAGTTGTAAAGCTCGATGAAGCCATTCGGGACAGCACTCATAAAGGAGTAGAAAAACCAATCTACCTGCACCGAAGCGGCCAGCCTCTTAAAGAAGTGGACTTGCAGGAAAACCAACTCGATATGTTCACCTCTGAATGCAGCGGTGTATGTGGAATTTAAAACCAAACAAAATGAATGTACGATTAGAATACTCACCTATTGAAGGAAAATTTAACCAGGCCCAGGCAAGCGATCCGATAAACGTTGCAAAAGGATATAGAACATTGTGCTGTTTTGTTAATGCTCAAAGAGCTTTACGCTTCACACAGGCAATAGAAAATAAATATCCTGAACTCAAATCCGGTATTGGTCTGTCTTTCCTATCCTTCTCTGCAATGAAAGACGAGCTGCATCATTTTATGGCAGAAGATATAAAAGTGCTGGAGCAGCACATGAACCAAACTTATCAAAGAAGAAAACAATTATTTAATAACCATTCATAAAATAAAAAAAACATGAAACGATTTCACCTTTTCAAATGGCTGCTGCTTGTTGTGATAATAGCAGTTTCAATACCACTGATCCTTATCGAGGAATTATTCAAATGGCTTTTTTCACTGATCGGAAAAATTAAACTCAATTATCAGTTAATGATGTTCATCTATCAATTCAACAAGTAGCAAAAAAATATTTTACATGGTTGTAATACATTACCCAACGGCCTTTAAAGCCTTAGATTGCTTTATAGACACTTACAATGAAGCTATGGAGAAAAGCACCGATAAACTTCGCACCGGTGCTGTAATGACCGCAAAAGAGCTAATCCGCATTTACGGTATTTCACTCCTGAAGACTAATGGTTGCAAGGAAGTGGATAAAGATAACCTTCCGACACTTCAAACCAACAACCGTCAGCTGGCCAAATTAGTGAAGTGCAGCTCCCGGACAATTCAACGGCATATTATCAAACTCCAGGCAGCTGGTATTGTTACAAGCAAAATTTTTCATGGCTCCAATTCCAATTTTGAAGTGTTGATAAACCCGAAAATATTGTTAGTAAAAGAGAAACAACCTGTTGAAAACCTCAAAAAACAGTTCCGGGAAGCCCTCAGCCATATCTCTCAAAATACCCTGAAATCAGACTTTTCAAAAATTCAAAAGACAAATTGTCTTCATACATATCCTGGAAACACTGGTAACAAAAAGAATAATATAATAATAGCTGTTGATAACTCATTACCGGAAATTCCTGGAAACGATAATCGGAGTTCGCTCTCGCTCACGAATGAAATTTTTACTGGTAACAACCCTTGTAACAATTCGGGGGACACAGGGGAAATTGCCAAAGTTGTTTCTGAAAAACAAGAAAAAAATACTGAAAAAAAATTTGAAGATGCAGGGGAAATTGCTTCGCGGGCAGACCAATCAGGCGACAGAAATGTTCCGCCCGATCCTGCCCGCGACAATTCCCTATCTCTTTACGTCAGTTTGCTGTGGCTCATGGCAAGAAACCTGCTTTACAAAGAGGTGGATTTAACGGAACATCAGATTTTAACTGCAAAAAAATTAATTCGGAATTTTTATGAACCTGTTTCTACTGAAAATCTTCCCAATGTCCATCAGCACTACATTGAACGCATATCACTCGTTGCAAAATATCTGAAGAAAGATCCTGTAAATCGCTACGTTCCCTTGCCTTACCGGTATTTCGATACCAATAATCCCAAAGGATTTGTCGGAACAAAAAAATGGCATCAGGCCGACCAGTTACGGAAAAAAGAAGTTGAACGTGAATTGATATTAAGCCGCTTAATCCGCAAGTTTCAGAACAATGAGAAAAAAGACAATGCACGAAAAATATCGCCCCTTCAATTGTTTCGGGAATGTGAAAACACGATTGGAAAATTTAATGATGCTTCTTTAACGCAGCGTTTTCATGCTGCGGTATTACAGCATGAAACTTACCGGCAGCTTCGCACCGGTTAATCTTAACAAAAATGAGAAACGAACAATTAATCAGAGTACATGAATATTCAATAACCATTAAACAGATGGCCATGCAGGTAGAGCCATTAACAACAATTCAGCAACAAAAAATATTCGAGTATGCAGAACAAATTGAGCACGCTCTTGAAAAAATAATTAACCCAGAAAAATTTAAACAATGATTGCAACAGACGGAAAAGTTACAGTAGTTGATAACACGAATTATAACCTTTCAATGGACGAAGCTGCGGATCGCCTTCAAAACAAGGAAAATGTGATTGCGGTGGAATGCCCTGATTTTAGCCAGGAATATTTGGAATCAGTTTACAAGGAACCGGTGGTACTGACCTGGCAGGATTACTTTGAACTGGAGAAAGAACAAATTATCGAAGACATCAGGGTTTATGAACAATTTGGAATTTATGAATGAGATAAATCAGGAAGCAAAAAAAGCTGTACCGGATTTACGGACAGTGGTATATCGGTTTTCTCATGCCTTCACTTTCTGTGATTGTGGAAAAGACCTGGTACTGGCTCAACACAATTACAGTGATCCAAGGTACACGGGAAGCTGCGGTTCGTGTAATAAAAACTTTATTTTACGGAATAACAAATTAACAACTAAATAAAAATAAAACATGCTTGACTTTTTCAATCTCGAAAAGCAGACGAACAAACGAGTTCAACGGTTTCTGCTTCACAAATCAACAGAAGAAAACATTGAAGCTAAAAATGCCAAACTTCTTATAGCCAGTAAGGACAAAGCTATTTTAGTAATGCTTCTAAATCAAAACACCATTGTTAAACCTCTTAACATGAAAGACATTGCAGCCTTTTTCGGAAAAGATTTTGACGAGAGTAATGAACAGGCTGTAATGGCTTATTTAACCAAGCTCTCAAAAGAGAATCACATAGAGCTGCCAAAATTGAATATACTGATTTGCGAAACCAAAGGCGAGCTGGGTGCACATCTGTATGAAGAAACGAAATACAAAAGGAAAATACCAACGCTCGATTTATTAACTCACTTTAATTCTAATAAATAATGGGATGGAAACTTGGGCCGGATTCGGCATACAGATTATACGCAAAATTCAAAGACGGGAATAAAGTGTATAGATACTCCTATGACTGGAAACACAGATATTCCAAGCATAAGGATCCTGCGAAAGGATTGGAAGGGCTTAGAACACTTGTCCAAAAATATGGGACGAATGCGGAGATAGCCTACATATATGAAAATATATACGGAACAAGGAACGGCTCCGTAATTGAATTTTATATCGAAGGAATTAAACAATAAAATCTGCAATATGAAAACTTTAAAAGAACTTTATACACGGTTAAATACCGCAACTGATTTTAAAGAACGGTATCCGTACTTCAACGAACAAGATGGTAAAATCCATGTGCTGTTCCTATCGCCCTGCATGAATGAAACGGGCTATTACAGAATGATATTGCCAGCATTGGAGCTGAACCGCACTGATACACATTCCGCAATTATCGGGCATATTCATAAGTGGGACTTCAATAAAATGTTTGACGACTATGATAGTCCCGTTGATTTCCGACTGGTTAAATGGGCCGATTATGTGGTGATTCCCGCCATGTTTACGGACGTGAGTTATATCATAAAAAGTATGCGTGAGATAAACGATGATATTGAATTTATAATGGATTTGGATATCAATTACCATGAGCTGCCGGAGTATCATCCTGATTACAAAAAATTGAAACCGGAGCTAAAAGAAATGATGATACGCAACCTTTCTAAAGTTGATATTTTGTCTGCTCCAAATAACCCAATACTCAATTTCTACAACGAACTGGTTCAAAAACACGAAGAGGAATTTCTATTGTACTTCGAGCGTTTTCCTAACCTGTTATCCAATTTCACTTTTGAGGAAATTTCGCAAATAAACCGCAATACAACCGATAAGGTAAGAATTGGTGTTATACTGGATGCCAGCCAGGGGAATGATCTTAAAACGATTGAAAAGCCAATTATAGCACTATTGGAGAAGCAAAAGCAGGATATAGAAATTATCCTGTTCGGCTGGTCCCCAAAAATAGCAGAACAATACGGGATTTTGAAAGGACTTAGAATTACTTATGAGAAGCCGGTTCCCTTTTACGATCACCACTTCAAGCTAAACAGCCTGGCCTTTGATATTGGGCTTCTTCCGTTTGCAGATAACAGTTATAATACTTCAGGAAAGTCATTTAACCGATTTCTTGACTTTTCTGTCAATATGATTCCGGTAGTAGCGCCTAATATGTTGCCTTTAAATAAAATTGTCAAAGACGGAGAAAATGGCTTTGTCGCTTCATCAGAGGAAGAATGGATAAGTAAAACCGATCAGTTAATAGCTAACGCTCAGCTCCGCAAAGAGATTGGAAATAATGCGTTTAAAACTGCTTGGGAAAACTTTAGCTATACACCAAAGGCTATACAAAGGCTCAAGAATATTTTTATTTAATCTGAAGTATATATGCAATGATTTGCGCCTTCTTATTCATCCTTCTCTTTCGTAGGAACAAATAATTTCCTGACCTCAACATCGAGTATTTCTGCAATTTTATAAAATGTTTCAACAGAAGGTTGAGCTGTATTCGTACACCATTTTGAAACAGTTGCCTCATTTACGTTCAGCTTGGAGGCTAACCATTTATTACTCTTTTCCTTTTCAACTAATACAAGCTTAATTCTATTGAGATTTCTTTTTTTCATAGTGGGTTATCAAATTGTACTGATAAGCCACAAATATATTAGATACAAAAAACATAAATTATTGCATAATAACATAATATAATCGTCTTTAATATCTTATAATTATGTTATAAAGTAAATATATTTATCTTTGTTGCATATTGCATTATAAAATAATTTATTTGTTAATAACATTAAATAATTTACTTATGAAGACAATTCCAATTTCAAAAAAAGAGCTGGTTATGGCGTTGTTAAGAGATCATCTGGTAAGTTATCGCTTGGTTCAGGGACTTTTAAAGACGGGCCTGGATAGTTTCAACTTCGATCTCTATACTGGCGACATCATATTTCAGTTGATGGGATTTGGTAGTAGTGAAAAAGAAGAAGAACTATTTGAAGAATTTTTGAACTGGTCGGAGAAAGTAATGAATATTGATTTTTTAGGAGAAGATCGTATTGAACCCCTGAATGACCTGCGGGATGAAATTTACAGCAAGCTAAAAAAGGAACAGAAACTACGGAAATTAAAAAAATATTGATTGAAAAATATAAATACCACGCCTATGAAAAATAGAATGATTCACAAAATGATAATGACAATAGTGTTCGTTATACTACTACCATTGATTACCGCAGAAATACTAATAAAAAACCCGAACGATATTATCGCACGGGTTAAATTAAGTTTTCAGCTAATGCTCTTTGTAGTCAATTTAGGAACCCGAAATAATTAACCATAATCTGATTGTTCTGCTTCCGGAAAGTTAAGCAATGTTTGCATGGCTCATTGTCCTGCATTCTTCAGCGCAATTGCGACATACTTCCGCACATTTTTTGCAATGCTCCATGTGCGAATGCTTCTCACATTCTTTAGCACAGGCATCACAGATTTCTGCACATAAATCACAAAACTTATTTACAAAAGAAATAGTATGCTCGTCTGACCTGGCCATAAAAGCGGCTGCTGTGCGACACATATCAGCACAATAACGGTTAAGTTCAATACATTTTTCAAGCATTTTGGCATCGTTTTCATGCAGACATGCAGTAGCACAATGCTCACATTCAGATGCACATTGATTACAGGCATCTATACAGGTTTTAAATTTTTCGTGGCTCATAATTTTTGTTTTAAAAATTCTCCTTCAGTTCGCTGTTGCCCGGTTTGATTTATTTACATACTCATCGAGCGCATTTTCATTTTCATCATTCCCGGATTAATTCGCAGATAAACCTGTGCGCTCAAAGGATTTTTTCCATAAATGCTATTTAATGCTGCTTCGGTACTGAACATTGTAGCCTGCACTCCGATCACTGCATTGGTCATAAAGACATTTAACAGTGTGTAGTTTGTTCCAATGGTAATAGCATTAATCATAAAATTTTTGTGCGTATCAAATAATGGCTCAAGCTCTAATTCTTCTGCCGCTTTTTGAATACCCTCATATCTGCCATACAAAGCCCATTTATTTAATTGCAAATTGGATTCAAGTAAAAAAGAAGGTGTAGTGTTATGATCGCTTTTTTCATTTTGTCCCCATACAAACGTATTAGTGAAATGGCTCTTTTCTCCAAACATTATATTATACGCAATAGAGGCAGTAGTTCGCCAAATATCTATTTCTGATTCGAGTTCTTCCGGACTATTTATAAAAGCTCTTGATACCTGCATGGATATATTACTTGTTGGATTGAATGATAAACGATAAGAATAAGAATCGAACTTCGGTTTATCGAAATTGAACCTGTTCTCGTTTGGTTCACGTCCAGTGAAGCTGGATCCTTCGAGCTTGAATTTTTTATACCTGATACCAAATGTTGCCACTCCAAATGTAATATGCGTTGCATCTTGCCAGTGATGGCCTAAAGGAGCATCAGGATTATTAAAAGTAGATATGCGGTGCATAAATGCAGTTGGGCCAATAGTAGGTTCTCCGGGATAGCCAATATATCCAGTTATATCAATATCCTTATTAATCATGTGGGTATAAGCAATGCTTAATTCTGAAAACAAATCATGCGGATGTTGCCTGTCAACTAATTTACGTCCGTTCCAGCTCTCTCCCGTTTGAAATAAAAGCGGGTATCCATTACCGCCTTCTGTTAGTCTGTCCAAAGAAAACATGCCGCCAAAATGAAATAATCCTCTTTTGCCGATATTTCTTTGTCCCATTACCATAAACCAGTTAGGAGCACCCAATTGTTTATCTCCACGCTTACCTGCTTTATTTATATCCTGATAATTGTAGCGTAAATAAACACTGCCATGAAACATGAGATTCCATTTACCTGCATGAGCCATATAAGCATATATTGGTGTGGAATCCGGCTGCCATGAAGTTCCCGAACCGTTTCTGTTCATCGGGAGACTCCTGGAAAATGAATGGCTCATTATTGGCATGGAATCCATTGACATTTTATTCATGGCAGGCTCCCGGTGTTCTGTATGCTGGGCTAACAAAATATTCCATCCAAATATTAGCGTAAAAATTGATAATAGTAGTTTCTTCATCACGTTAATTTAATTCTTAAAGGCATGGAATTTCACTCAAAAACAATACCAGCAAGCTCGCTTGATACTTAGATGAATCCCCGTTTATGCGTTACAAAACAAACAAAGGTATCCTCGTGTTTAAACGATTTCTATGATATTCGTCAAAGAGGTATTTTGAATAGCCGGAAAGAGGAAAATAATCCTCACGTTGAGAAATACCGACTGTATAAAAAAGGTGTATTAAGGAGAGAATTTTAAATTACGGACTGGTATGTTTCCAATCCGGTAATTCGATTTTATTTACATCGCCTTCCAGGAAACCAATGACAATCCACTTTTTTCCATTTTCATATTCTGCCAAAAGAGGAATACGGATATCAGTAGAACGGTGAATACTATATCTGTAAAAACCGGGATGGCGGGAATGGCCATTTACAAAATCTATACTTAGCAGTTCTTTGGTGGAATTAAATTCCACCGTTTCAACCTCTGTACCGGAATTATGTACCGGTTTATGTTCTGTTATTCTGTTCACTTTACAAAAATAACGCACCCATTGCCAAGAAAGTCAACTTTGTTGCCTTTTTTAGAAGATTATTTTTTAACAAACAAAACGAAACTGATTGATTTACGTGCATATATGGCAGGAGGCATTTTCTCAGTTTTGTAAAACTTGTTTCTACCAACAAATTTCCGCTAAAAATACACCATCCCTCTCCAATAATTTTACCCTCGCAAAAGTCCTTAAGAGCCGGAGAAAACTAAAGCCTTTAACAAGCTGAATTTTCTCTGCTCCTATAAGACCTGAAAAAACTAAAGTCCTTAAGGAGCTGAATTTTTAAAGTTCCTATACGACCGCAGAAAATTAAAAGCCCTATAAGAGCTGAATTTATAAACTTCTTTAAAAAGAGTTTTTTTCAAGCCCTTAAGAGCCGCAGAAAACTAAAGTCTTTAAAGAGCCGATGTTTTCAAGAGGTCTTATACAACCGGAGAAAATAAAAGTCCTATAAGAGCTGAATTTATAAACTTCTTTAAAAGAGAGTTTTTTCAAGCCCTTAAGAGCCACAAAAAAATGAAAGTCTTTAGGATTTGCAAAAAGTTCGATTGACAATTTTTACAACGCAAGTTAATGACCAGGAAAAAACAGGAAACTTCCGGTAAAGGTGAAAGTGCATCTACCCACAGATGGGCAGATGAAATTATTGCTATTACTGAAAACGCCAAACAGAAAGGGATTGAAATTCGGTTTAATGCCGAGCCATCCCCACAACTTCAGCCCAAGCTAAGGGCAATGGGTTTCAGGCATAGTAAAATGAAAACCATGTGGTACGGTGATAATACACCGGAAGCATGGGAATTTGCTGAAAAGGTTAAAACGACACTTCCCGTTTCAACCGATGGACCTGAACTTTTTTTGTCACCTTCTGTGGAAGCTGTCCGAACCAATATTGAAAACAGGGAGTTCAGCTTTGTAATGATTACGCTCAAAGATGGGCAGGTTAAAAACTACATCATTTTTGAATCGTCAAAACCCAAAGCCGAAGTTATTGCCAGCAATTTTGCACACCAGGAATTTGGAGATAAGTTTCTCTCATTAGCAGCTCTGCCCAAAACACACATCAAGGAGGCACGTACCCTGTTTGACGAAGGCAAAATCATTTTTCCGGAAGGGCAAAAAGTACCAACCCACAAAGGGAGTGTGATTAAGGGTTTGAAGCCGGTATCTGAACCGGTAACGGATGAAATTACAGAAACCGATCAGGACAAGCAACGGGAAACAGAGCGCTTGACACTTCAGAAATTTTACCAGTGGGCAACACTCCAGCCCGACTTGTCATCAAAGCCAAGCAATGTAAACCGTGAAATTTTTGATAACTGGTTTAAGGAAAATTATCCCAACCTATCGGCAAAAGCTGTTGAAAGCATGTGGCAAAGCCATAGCCGGATTACGAAATCTTTAAACCGGTTTGAAAAACGTTCCACCGGAAAACCGCTGATGCAACCTTACAGCTCCATTTACAAAAAGCTAATGCAGGTTATTCCTGATTTGATAAAACACATTGAGGAAGGAAAGGATAGTGGCAAATCTGTGAAGGATCCAAAAGGCGGCCTAATGGATTTGAATTTCGATTACCTGGGTAAAGACAAAAAGGGAAATTACCTTATCGCACTTTCGCATTACTTCGAGCAAAATGGAGATATGGTTGCCGATCCCGATATGCAGATACGCATATTGCCTGACCTGGAAGCTGCCGAAGCCATGACCTTTCAGGATCAGTTCGGATTCCAGGAAGTTTATCCCGATAAAGGAGACGGAAAGGAGTACGTTGATTTGAAGCGCAAAAAAGACTTAAATCAGTTCCTAAGCCAATGGCTGACTAATATCATCAGGCAGGGACACAAGATTGATTTAACACAGGTAGAAAGCGAAACAGAGAACGATGAGAAATCAACCGGGACTGACCTTAGTTTCACAAAACCTGATTTTGAACGCCTGCACACGCCTGAAGAAGAAAAAGAAATCATTGAGCAATTCTTAGCGCAGGGATTTACAAGACCATTCAGCGCACAAGAAGCATTTGATAAAAACCTTCCGGTGATTGACCTGGAATTCCGCTATGTGGAATCAATGGAGTATTTCAGGGATCACATTGAAAATCCACGTAAGGAGAAAATAAAAGAATTGCGGGAAGAACTGAAAGACCTGAAAGGTGAAAAGGGCGTGAATGAAAAACGAAACTCCCTGAAGGAACAGATAGAGCAGCTGGAAGCAGAAATGACCCTTGCTGAAAAATTAGTTCAGGACGAAAGCCTCATCTTTCAGGATGATCTCTTTGCAATCATTCTTCAAAATGGTAAACAAAGGGGTTATGCAAAGGAAATTGCAGAAGACATCAGCAGTTTCCAGGACTATGTTGTTACCAACATTCTTGATAACCGTGCCATTGAAAGCTACCATAAGGATCCCGTTCAAATAGTGGTGAACGAACTCATTGACGAATATTTCAACTCAAAAGAAGAAATCAATGCGCCTGAAATGAAATCAGAGCAATCCGATACTTCAAAAAGTGTTGCCACAGACCTTAAATCGGGAGATACTTTTGTTCCAAATGTTTTAGTTCCTTCAGGTACAACAGAGCCGTTCCATTCACAACTATTTCAGATTTATGATATGACGGAAGTGATTAAAAACAACTTCCCTCACCTGCTGAAAATCTCAAATGAGAATCTTGGCGATTCCTCACCGATAGCCATGTTTGAACTCATGCAATTTGGACATCCAAGCGAGTATGGAGTTGATGTGAACAGAATAGACTTGCTTAAAGAATGGGAAAAACAAGGTAAAAGCATCTTTAAAGAGATTGGTTTTCCAACAGATAACAGTTATCCCTATGTAAATCTTCATCTCGGTTATGAAAGCATAGAACCGCTAAGGGAAATGTTATTTGATAACAACAAGGAGGGAGACGAATGGTGGGCCATTGCCGAACACGCCCGTCCAATTGCAGATGTAAAGAAAGCTCTGAAAATCATTGACCAAATGATTGAGAAAGAGAAACGGGAAATGAAAACGTATCTCAATCCAAAAACCGGAAAACCCAAATTGGAATACAAGCATTTGGTGAGGGATGCCGAATTAACCATTGAGAATCTCGAAGACAGCAAAGAAGTTTTACAACACTATTTGAACAATCCGCCTGAAGAAGAAAAAGAGAATACCGAAGAAACTTCACAGGATCCGCTGGCTAACGAAAGCGGTGTTTACACTGCTAAAACTGCCGGAGAGAATTTCGAGGAAATCGAAATACCTATGCCTAAAGGAGCGCAGTTTGAAGCCCGTATTTCCATTGTTAAAACTTCTAATGGTGATTACAAAGTCGGACTTCATGCAGCCAAGAAATTCGGAGATCACGAAGGATTAGCATTTCCTGCAAGTGTGGATGGGCAATCCTATTCCACCAAAACGGAAGCATTGAAGTATGGATTAAACTTTCTTGAATTAAGACTTGAAGTTTTATTAACTGCAAAAGATACTATCCTGGGCAATGAAGAAAAGAAAAAGAAGCAACTGAACATGGCGCTCGATGCGCTCAAAAAGTTTGCGGATGAACATGATATTACGCCTGAAAAGGATCCCGGAAAAACTTCTGATAAAATTCTTTTAAAGGAAATCCACTTAGTTACTTATCCAACCAATAAACGTTTCCGCTCTGAAACAAGAGTTGTAAAAACCTGGAAAGAAGCGGACGAATATTTCAGGAAGAAAAAGTGGATTGATGAAACAGTCCAATTGAAAGTTATTTGGCAGGACTTTGAAACCTTTGAACGCAGGCTGGAATACTCTCATGCACAATTATACAGGGGTAAGAATCCAATCAGCGAATTTGTGTACCAAGCAAATCTTACTATCAGCAAAATGAAACCTCTCAAAGGTTCACCAACGAAAGAGACGGATGTTAAGAAAGCTCAAAAGTTGATTGCGGGATATTCATTTTCAGACAACGATGTACTGAATATATCCGCAGGCATTATCAAAGGTTTGGAAGGTACTTACTGGAAAAAAGAAGACAACAAATATCCACAGGATAAAGCAGTAATCAATGGGATGGAGTTTGACCAGGCCAGGCTTCGTGAAGCCATCCAAACAAAATTGGAAAAACTACCAATTGAAACGCTGGAGGAAATTGTGCAGGAGCTATCTCTAAAATTCAAGGAGCGAAGACCGCTTGCTACTTACGAAAAAAGCCTTGTAACCATAGGAAAGACCGGAGACAAAAGAAAAGCAACTTTGATTGCAAGTTACGTGGATGATTTAATTGTGGACAATGATCTTACCGATAAGACAAACAGTCCCGTGATGACTTTCCTGGTTGAACTGCTTTTCAGTAATGAACAAAAGTTAATTGATTTTCCAATGGAAGAAACCAGTAAAAAAGAAAATAAAAAAAACTCTTTGAGACAAAAGCAAAGCCAGTATGAACTCAATAAGGAAATTGAAGCACTCATTGAAAAAAAAGACAAAGAAGGCAGTTCGTTCAATGAAGAAGAAAAAAATTACATCCGGCAATATACCGGCTCCGGTGGCCTGATAAAAGAAGGCGCTACCGGACGTGGAGTATTGTATGAATATTATACCCCCGATGAAGTTGTAAAAAAAATGTGGGGCTTGGCATACAAATATGGATATGATGGAGGTTCAATATTAGAGCCATCGGTAGGCACAGGCAACTTTTTAAAATATGCACCTAAAGATGCTATCGTTTTCGGATTTGAAACCAACCATTTTTCTGCACGGATAGCGCAAATACTTTTCCCCAATGCACATATCCATGAGAAAGCATTTGAAAGTTTATTCTTTGCGGGCAACATTCACCTGAAAGATGATTTTGACCACCCGCTTTACAACCTTGTTATCGGCAATCCTCCCTACGGAGATTTTACCGGAAAGTATGCAGGCATGGGAGAAAAGCAGTGGACGGGTGCAACTGAGTATGACCAGTATTTTATCCTGCGTGGACTGGATTTATTGAAGAAAGGTGGCCTATTGGTCTTTGTTATACCCAGCAGCTTTCTCTCCTACAATGTAAAATCGGCAAAGGTCAAGGAAAAAATTGCTTCAAAGATTGACTTTATGGATGCGTACCGCTTACCTATCAGAACCTTTGAAACAACGGATATAGGAACAGACATTCTCTTACTGAGAAAAAAATAAAATGATAAAACAGAGAAACAGATATGATTTCAAATTACCTGGTGGGATCGGGCATCCTTTACAACAAAAACAAAACAGACATTAATTCAATCAACATGCAGGCAATGGCAAATGAGAATGACCAGATTAACGAATTAAAACAGCTTATCAATGGAGAATTGAAAGACTGTAATCGCTTCTTATGGCCGAAGGTGTGCGAAATGCAAAGCACAGATAAAGGAAGGGCAAAGCTGGAAGATATGATTATCCGGTATGTAGCCGAAGAAGGAATGCAGATAGGCTCTGCCATTGCACTTATTGAGCAGGAGCTTTCGCACATTCTTTAAACATGGCACAAGGGTATAAAATGTTCCGAAAAATCGCACAGGAAGTCAACAGGAACTTGCGGGAACGGAAACAAAACTTAAAGAACATGAAAACAACCGATACCAAAGTCAGTACTGAAACGCTGAAAAAGTTTACCACATTTCTTTTCAGGCACAACACCATTGATGGATATATGCAGGATGGGGAAATAAAACAATCCTTCGGACGGATGGGAAAGAAAGCATTTAAGGAGCTTGCTGCATATTTAGGATTAAAAGACTATGATGTTGCATTCAACCCGGCTGGCCCGGCAGTAAGCGGTGATCTGCGCCTGATGGGAATGTTTGCACCCGATAAAGGAATCTACATTTCCATGAATAAGGATGGAATGAAGTCCGGTATTTTATACCGCAGCATCAAACACATGAAAGACTTTTCGGGAGGTAACAACAATTACTTTCCTGAAGGCGACCTCAATCATCCCGATGAAATCAAGGAAAAAGTGTACAGGCTGTTAAAGCTGGATCAACCCATCACTGCAACCACATTATCAGAACTTAACCGGCTTCCAAATGTATCAGTTGTGAAGATTGCAGATGGTGGAAAAGAAAATATGGAAGAAAAAGAATTTATCGGGGACAATGACATTACAGATGCCCAATACGCATGGGAAATGCGCCAACTGGAATACCAGCAAATAAAAGCAATACAAAAAACCGGAAGGCCCAATGTGCTGGATGCCAAAGATGGAGACGAACATGAAAAAATTGTTGAGTGGGCATTGAAGCAAGGCAAGCCTGTTCCGGCTGATGTATTTGAAGATTATCCCTGGTTAAAGGAAATACAAAAACAAAAGTCCCCAAGTGAAAAAGCTACCAGCACACTTGGACTGTTAACCGGAGACGAATGGTTCAAACAACACCCGGAGAAAATATTGGGAGAGCAATTCCAAACAACCGACCGTTTCGGAAAACCCGTAACCAAAGTAAAAGGAACAATGGATAACATCATTCAGGGTATAGATGTGCCATCGGTAGATGTTCCTGAAGAAACAACCGAAGCCCTGCAAACAGAAATTAAAGAACCCTTACAGCAATTGATGAATGATCCTGTAAAGAAAAATAACATCGAGCGTGTTATCAACGAAACTAAAAAAGCACATGCGGATAAGGCAATCAGAAAGCTCAACGGAGAAAAGGACAAATACGAAGACGGATGCCCGGAAGAATATTTTTGTTTCGATGATGTAATGCAGCAATACAACAAAGGCATTACAGATGAAGAAATAAAAGCCTGGATATGGTACAAGCGGAAAACCGGTGGTTACAACGATGAAAAGGTAATCCTGAATGCAAAGAACGGCTGGTCAAAATATGTTGTTCCATTAGGCCAGGCACATACCCACTTAGCAGGATGGCTTAAAACAGGCATCGTTTGCTATTACAAAGGTGATTATATGCCGAGCATTCTATACTATGCCGAGAACATTTACGAACGGCAGAGTATGCTCCTGAAGGAAAAAGATGCCATTATAAAAGAGTTTGGTAAAGAGCAATACGACCGTCAGTGGGAAGGATTGGAAAATGTAAAACCACCTAAACTTACCCTGAATGATCCGAATACTGCTAACCGCTTATTCATCAAACCCGATTCTGCTTTTGCAAAAGAAATCCGTATCAGCCAGCTCGCTGATGAAACAAAATTTAATAACTATTCCAAAGAGAAGGGACATTATGTTGAAGGTGCTGTATCATTGGTAGAAGCCTTTAAAACGTGGTTAAGAAATTTACCCAAAGATGATTTTAAAAAGTCAACTGACTGGAACATTATCCAGTATTACCTTGATGCGGGAACACCTTCCCGCCATTATGATAAAGAGGAAAAATTGCGTTTAAAGCAAAATGCGAAAATGGAAGGCGACCAGTTCTTTGTGCGCTTTCTTGCAGAAGCCTTAACCCGTGAAGACCAGGTACGCATTGAGCAGTTATGGAACTCCAAATACAATGGCTATGTAGAAATCAATTATTTCAAAGTACCCGTTGCTTTTACCTGCTCCAGTACATTTAAAAACAAACCCCTATTTATCCGTCCTGCACAGCGGGAAGGCATTGGCTTTATCAGCGTACACGGTTCGGGGTGCGTAGCCTATGATGTGGGCCTTGGTAAAACTATGACAGCAATTCTTTCGCTTGCACAGGCATTGGAAAGCGGACAATGCAAACGTCCTTTCATTGTTGTACCCAATCAAACCTACAAGAACTGGTTAAGTGAATTGCGTGGTGTAGTTGATAAAGGAAAAGTATTGCTTTCAGGATTATTGCCACAATACCAGGTGATAGACCTCTACAACCTGGGGACAGAATTTGTTGACCAGCTACGGGATGATAAAGGAAACATCAAACCTGTACCGGAGTTCAGTATTTCTGTGTTAACCTATGAAGGATTTAACCGGCTTGGATTTAATGACGAAACCTGGGACACCATTGGCAGCGAGCTGTTCGATATACTCAACCAGGGTACAGAAGAAAAACGGGATATGGTAAAGCTCCAGGAAAAAATCAACGAAATGATGGGAAAAGGCATCAAGGGCGGTTCGGTTGACATTGAGAATTTAGGTTTTGATTACATGGTGGTGGATGAAGCTCATGCCATGAAAAAATCCTTTACGCAGGTAAAAGGACAAATAAAAGGAGAAACAGGTGCAAGAGAAAAAGCATCCTACGAAATCCGTTCAGGATCACCGTCCATGACTGCCCTTCGTGGCTTTATGGTTAGCCAGTATATTTTACGCAATAACCAAATGCGGAATGTATTACTGCTGACGGCTACACCGTTCACCAACAGTCCGCTTGAAATCTATTCCATACTGGCGCTCATTGGTTACCAGCAGTTAGAAAAATGGGGCATTAAAAACATCAAAGAGTTTTTTGATACGTTCATCAAAACCAGTATGGAGCTGGTGATTAACGCCAAGCTGAAACCCGAACGCAGAGAGATTGTAATGGGCTTTAATAACCTCATTGCCCTGCAACAGCTCATTTTCAAATTCATTACCTACAAGACCGGTGAAGATGCCAAAATTCAACGTCCGAATAAGATCGTATTGCCCTTGCTCAATAAACGTGAAGGCAACGAAATAATTCCATTGCCAACGGAAGAACAAATCTCTACCAACCTCCCTATGACACCAAGGCAAAAGGAATACATGGATGATGTGGAATTGTATGTAACCGGAAAAACAAGCCTGACCAATTTCTGTGTGAATACAAAAGGTTTTGAAGACAGCGAGGAAGGAGACGAAAATGAAAACGCAGGAGAAGTGTTGGATGAAAAACATTTGTCGGAAGACGAAGAAGAAGGAACACGGATTTTAAGGGGAATGTCCTTTGCCCGTCAGCTTGCATTAAGTCCTTACCTCTATGCCTGCAATCCTGATAAGCACCCAACCCATGTGCAGTACATCGAATCATCGCCCAAGCTGATGTATGTGATGGAGTGCATACGCTCGGTAAAGCGTTATCACGAAGAACATGACCAGGAAGTATCCGGCCAGGTAATTTACATGAATGCAGGCGTACATTTTTTCCCATTGATTAAAGAATACCTGGTGCAAAAAGTCGGTTACAAGGACGATGAAGTAGGGATCATCAAAAGCGGTTTGAGTGCCGCAAAAAAAGAAGGCATCAAAGAACGTTTCCTTGCCGGAGAGGTGAAAATAATTATCGGCAGCGCAACCATCAAAGAAGGCATCAATTTACAGAACCGCTCAACGGTCCTTTACAACTGCTGGCTGGATTGGAACCCGACCGATGTAAAACAATTGGAAGGTCGTATATGGCGGTTCGGAAATATGTATGCGAACATCCGTATTGTAAACCCATTGATGGAAGACAGCATTGACACCTTCATCTTTCAAAAGCTGGAAGAAAAAACAAGCCGTATCAACGAGATTTGGTATCGTGCCGGCAAGACCAATGCACTCAACCTGGAAGAATTTAATCCTTCCGAATTAAAAATGGGTTTGGTAACAGATCCTTATGCCCTTGCGGAATTAATCCTGATGGAAGAACGGGAACGCTTGCAGGATGAAATTACCGGCCTTACCAATCAGAAAACTGTGTTAGAAGAAATCGTAGAGCAACGTGAAATTTTCAATAAGAACATTGACCACGTGAAACAGGGAGTGAATAAATACCGCCCACAAAAAGGTTCTGAAAAAGCCCGCAGCATTGAAACCATTTTTAAAATCTATAAGGACTACCTGGAAGATGAGGACACGGAATACAATTACAAAGATCAGACTGTGTTTGACCAGGTGCGTAAAGCCAATGCAGCGATTAAAAGAGGTATTGAGCAAATACTGGCTCCGAGGGGCTTAGACATTGGTTTTGATCTAAAAAAAGTAACCGGGCAAATGGATAAGGAAATTGAGCGTAAACAAAAGTACATGGAGGAAAAGACCGGAGATAAAGCCGTTCAGGAAAAAGGACAAACCATTATCAAAGACCGGATCAAGAAAGGTTATAAACCAAAAACGGTTGCGGAAAGAGTAAAAGAATTTTCCGGTCTTAATCCTAAACTGCTCAGTGAACTGATGGTGTATGATACTTCGGAAGAAGCCAAAGCAAAACAGGCTGAACAAAAAAGAAAAGGAGCTGCATTGGAAGGAACAGCCGACCGCTTAACCAAAATTATCCAGCTTCGGGAATCCTTCAAACGAATGAAAAACCGGTTGGAACAAATCAAAGAATTAAGAAAAGCAGCATAAAACAAATCATTATGGTAAAGACAAACATTGACAACCTGGTAAACCTGCTGAATATGGCAAAGGAAAAAGGTTGTACCAAAGTAAAGCTCCAGCTCTATGAAGACTGGAAGCAAATAGAAAAAGAACAAAAACATCCTTCACTCCGTCCGGAAGAATATATAGTTGATACCCGTTTTTATAACACCGTTGAATTTGAAACGGAAGTAGAAAAGTTGGAAGCGACCGACCGAATGATTACTAAGATCGAAGGCGACACATTTATTATTCGTGTTTCACTTTCTGACCGGGATAGTTTGCTAAAGAATCTCGGAATAGACCAGGAATACAATCATTAACCAAAAACAAAACACATGGCCACTTTAAAAAATAATCCATACGACCTGTTGGAAAAAGAAAAAATTTCTAAGAAGCTCCTCAGTGATCGGGTGCTGAAGGGACTTTCCATCTTTGATGAAACCCTGGCAGACCTTGAACAATTTCCGAGCGATAAAAAGTTAAAAAAAGAAGCGGAAGAAATTGGAAAGGAAACCATTGAGTTGGTGAAAGAAGACATTGAGCGCATCAAAGAAGAAACGCATGAGGAGATTGAAGAAAATGAAAAAAAGGAAGCCCGTAAGGTTCAATCAAAAAAAATTGTTGAGAAAGCAGAGAACGTGTTGGACGATTTAGCAATGTGTCGGAAGCGGCTACGAGAAGATCGCCAAAGAAAAATTGAAAGCGGAGAAATCCAGCCACCAAAGAAAAAAACTTTGGTAACAAAGCTCCGTCAGGAATTGGTAAAGACAGCAACTCTTATTCCTAAAAATCTAAAAGAAGATAGCAGTGTTATTCAGCGTACGCAGAAAGCCGTTTTGAATTTCCTCAATGAACTAAAGGGTATTTGGGGACTGAATAAAATAAAGCCTATCCAGGATGAAATAAAAGAAAAATTCAAGAAGCTGGAAGAACAAGCTGTTCAGGAATAGTGCAACCCATAAATAGTTAGTCATGAATAAAAATGCAATCATAATAACCAGCGTGGGAATGGTGATCGGAATAGCCGAAGCATTACTGTATTATAATCTTGGGCAAAGCGCTGGTGGAAAATTCACTTATAAAATTCCCCCTACAAAGGAGTTTTTGAAAACAGCCGGTGTGGTATTAGTTACATCTATACTCACCGCAGGAATTTCAGGATTTATTGAATCACAGTTTCACGAGGACAAAAAACAAACTGCATAATCACTAAAATAAAAAGACAATGAAAAAATTTCCGCACGAACAATTCTTAGATGAAAACAACACTGATTATAAACTTCTCCCTGAAATGCTATACAAGCGGATCAAGGGCTTTGAAGAACTCAAAGACGACCTGGAACACACTACCGATGAAGACAAGGAAAAGTTAACTAGCAAACTTGAAATGCTTTCCCACGAGCTATTAGAAGACTTGGAAGAACATTTTGAGGATCACCTGGAGAATAATGACCGGGAGGAAGATGAGCAACCGGAAGTGATACCCGCAGCAGTTGACGAACACATTTTGGGTGAAACCGATGTCGAACCGATATCAGAAGTTGCGGAAGAACCTGCTTCTGATACAAAAGAGGAAGAAGTTCAACCGGAGACAATTGTAGAAGAACCCGCATCTGAACCACAGGTGGCAGAAGAAGTGCTGGAACCGGAGCCAACTCCTGAACCCATTATTGAGCCGGAACCTCTACAAGAACCTACTGATGAAGAAATCCTGGCAGAGTTGCTGTCTGATAAAACACACCAAGTATTGCCCTTAGATCTGAAAAAAAAGGGGTTTAAAGGTGATTTGGACAAAAGAACGGTTTTGGTAGGTAAATTCTGCCTGCACAGGGGTAAATACGATACCTGTTATAAAATAACCTTAAAAAGTCAATAATTTTTTATTTCATTGGTTGCCAATTTAGTAATATATTACCATTTTAGCAACCTAAAATTAACTCAAAATTCGATAAAAAGTGAGCGAAACTACTACCTCCAATGATTATGGTCACCTGCAAGGCAGTATAGATAAGGTTATAGGAAAAATCGGCCTTCACCGCACGATCTGCCTCCTGGACAGTTTTATCTGCAACACAACAGTAACGCAAAATGAACAGGAGAAAATCAAGATGATTACTCAATACCTGGCAAACCTTGCCATTAAGGTATTTGAGCTGGATGCCGAACTTTTTTATATCAGCAATGTGCGGGGCTATCGTGATGCCCGTATGTGCTGCTATCACCTGCTTCGCAAATACACAGACGACACGTTTTCAAAAATCGGACTTTCCTTCCAATGCAGTGAACGGATTGTAATGTATGGTTATTCTATATCTGAAGAACGGTTGTCCATGCCCAAAGGCAATACACGTTTTGTTGCCAATTACACTCTACTCGAATCAAAGCTCATAGATTTTATCGGAAAAATAAATTAATCTCATCATGGAAGATAACAAAGACTTAATCGAAGCAGTTCTAAAGAATGATCCACAGGATATTGCCTTTGAAGAAATACCGGAGGAAAACGATAGCCCTCTTGCACAACCGGTTGTGCAAAAAAGCAACACATCAGGAGATGTAAATGCTTCCAAAAACAAAGCAAAGGAAACTACCGCTTCCGCTGAAGAAAAGAAAGAAGAACCAAAGAAAGTGGTCCAGGAGAAACCTTCAGATGCACCCGAACAGGAAATTGATGCTGAACCAACGGAAGAAGAAAAGAAAGAATCAGCTTCCGGTACGGGCAATGGAGAAGGTGAATTTAGTATGCCTCTTGAACATGCCGGTCTGATGGCTGACAGTATCATTGGCACAATCAATAATTCCGTATTAGAAGTCGGAGCGGGCTACTTTGTTACCATTCGTAAGCACAAGGATTTTTATGATTTTGAAGAATTAATACAGGTTATAGAGGAACAGAATACCAAGAATATTAAGCGGATAAAGCTGGATGAGGAAGACAAAGCCCTGCTTCGCCCTTTATTAATTCATATTCTTAGAAAAAAGGCTGCGGCACTTAGCCCCGAAAAGCAATTATTAATGGTCGCATTATCTATCATTATCAAAAAAGCGAAGGTAGTAATGGAGATCCGTTCAGAAAATGAAATGCTTGTTGAGCGTATCCGGGATATTATCAGGAAAGAAGTAAGAGGTTACGAGGAAGAACAGGAAGAAGAAAGCAAGCAACAGGAAACTACAACAGATACCACACAGAAAAAAGACAAGGAAGAAGCCGCTGAAGTGGTATATGAAGAAACCGTGCAAACCCGCAAGGAGGGATCTAAAACCGGATTACCCGATTCTGCTTTAGAAACTTTTGAATAATTATTGACCCGGAATATTGGAAATGAATGTCAGCAATAGAACAACCAAAATTTCAGGGAATTGTTCTTGTTCAGAAACAGGACGAGCGCCAGCCAATGCTGATGCTTGTCTGTGGTGAAACAGGTGTTGGTAAAACCTTCCGTAACATTCTTGAAATTGAAAACTATCTGCGGGATCATCCCGAAGTAAATAGAAAAGGACGGAAGGTATTAATCTTTGATGTGAACGATGATGATTATGAATGTTACACTACCGTTAGTCCTGACTTTATACGTGATTTAAAACTCATCCGTGCCCGTAGAATACGCCCTCTCACCCGCTTTGGTGAAACTATGTCTATTGAAGAAAAAAGAGATATGGTGGAACGCATGGTAAAGCAATTTACCGATGGCCTGCTTGTCCTGGAAGATCTGGACAAATACATGACTGGTGCAAAGGGGCAAACCATTGTCGGACTGCTCACCACTAACCGCCATCATGGATTGGATATAATGATTTCTCACCAGTCCATTGCTAAAATCACTACTACGGAATTTCAGAACTGTACCTGGTTACGCCTGCATAAACAGGTAGATGATGTAACCCGCTATCGCAACCGGATACCGAATTATTTCCTGGTCCGTATTGCAACGATTATTGTTGAGGAACAATACCTTATTGGCAACATCCGGTTTTTTGTGTATGTGAATATGCGAAAATTAAAACTCAGGGGATGCAGTGTTCAAGCCTATATCCGGGCATGTAAAAAATATCTCGATACAGAGGAAAACGGGATGGTAAGACGAATGATGCTGGAGCGGGATTTTTACGGGAGGTTGATTTATAAAAACAGGAATGAAGTGGTGGTCAAGCTCATTGGCGAGCTGCTTCGGTATCACGAAGTGAATTTTAAAAGTCCAATTGCCACTGAAAAAATAACCCCGGCAAAAGCAGCATAAACTAAATCACAATAAAAATAAACAACATGAAAACCTACACAAAAACGCACACCAACAAGAACGCAGCCGAAACGCATCTGCAAAAAATTAAAAAGAGAGGCGGGAAAGCCACCATGAAAACAGTTAAAGGTGGATTTCATATTGAATATTCTTTTCCCGAAAAAAAAGTAACCAACGAAAAGAAATCATCTAAAAAGAAAAAATACGATGTTATTTCGCCTGACGGTTTTAGTATTCGTATTGGTGTGCCGCCATTCAACTCTATCAAGGAGCGGGACCAGTATTTTAAGATGTGGAAAAAAAGATTTGAAAAGCAGGGATACTATTCATCCGTTAAATATGGCCGCATTCACCTGGCCGACCTTGCGGATTATTGCGAATGGATAGAGGTGGAATAAAGTCCGCATGAAACCGCCATTAAAACAAGGTGGTAAAGATGACTTTCAGACACCACCTGATGCTTTGCAACCATTGTACAAGTTCCTAAAGCCAAGTTGGACAATATGGGAATGTGCAGAAGGTAAAGGAAATCTTACAAGGGCGTTACGAAAGAAAGGGTACAAGGTAGTTTCAACGGATATTCTTTCCGGGCATGACTTCCTGGAATACGAGCCAAAGGAATATGATTGCATCATTACAAACCCTCCATTTTCCCTCAAACAGGAGTTCTTACAGCGAGCTTATTGTCTTGGTAAGCCATTTGGCATTCCTGCTACCATTAACTACGCTGGAATCGGCTAAAAGACAGTTCCTTTTTCGTTGTGGAGGGCTGGAACTGATATTGTTCGATCACCGTATCAATTTTGAAACACCGGATGGAGATGGTAATGGGAGTTGGTTTGCTACTGCCTGGTTTACGAATGGATTGAAGGTTGGTAAAGAATTAACCTTTTTCAGAGCAAATGAAAAAGGAAACAGGCCATGCCGATTTCTATGTAATAAATCATAATTCACTTTTACACAACTTCAATATATGGGCTTCTATTTTTCATGCTCCATACATCACTGCTCATCAGGTGAAAATCCATCATACTTTCCATTTTCAAATAGTATTGAAACTCCTTCTTCTCCTTTCCCTCTATCATACACCTCATAGCATACTCCCCTTGTGTTTGGAGGATTATTCAAACAGTCTCTTTTTAATTTTACTATTGTTCCAACTAACATTGATTAACGTATTTTATTAATTCTTTTTTGTAATTCTTCTATCCTTTTGATTAATGAAATGAAACTTAGTGGTTCACCATGAATCATATTTTCTACCATAGCATCATAATCTTTTTCCCACTCTTTAATTATTTTATCAGGAGGTATAATTTTTATCATACTTGGTGTATGATTAGAATAATCAAGTCCTCTAAGTGCGTTAAATTTCTCTCTATGTGTTACTATACTCTTGTATAGTTTGGTGTCTTTCATTGCAGCTTGGCCATATTCGGTATCCATTAGTTTTTCTAAATCGTATAAGTGCCTTGACAATCTATCAACACGAATTTTAGTTGCGTCCTGTGAAAATTCCTCGTGAAGCAAAAATATTTTTTCTAAAAAAGTCTTTTGAGGTAGAACGGTTGAAATTGCGAATGGCTCTGTTAGAAATTCCTGGTTAGGGAATGTAGCATCAAAAATTGAAGATATTGCTCTGTTTACATTCGGTTCTAACAAAGAACGAGAGCTAACTTCTATTAATACTCTTTGTGGTACATAACCGGATGTATCAAATACAGAATTATAATGTATTTCTATTACCTGCGGATCTTTATCAGAACTATTAATTGGTTGGGCTTTTAATTCACATTCGCTAATAGCATTCCATTCGGTAAATCTGTCTGTTAAATCTTGTAAAAATGTAGTTGAGATAAACTCACAGGATGTCTTTCTTAAGTTCTTGATTTGATTTTTACTTATGTCATCTTTAAAACCAAAGAACTTCTTATCAATGGCTAAGTCAATATCTTCTGAAAATCTTTCTATTAAATCCCATCCTTTACTTAGCGAAGTTCCTCCTTTAAAAACTATTTGTGATGAGTATTTTAAATCAAATGAAGCCTTTAAAGCCATTGTCACCCACCAGTCTTTTTCAATAGCTATTGGCGATAATCCACAGTTATTGCTTGCTTGATTTAGACGATCTGTTCTTTTACTCTTTGATATTTTTAACCACTTTGTATTCATATCATTTGATTACACTTGTTAATATTCTATTTATCCATGCAGGAGCAAGTTTGGCATCATGCAAAATGTTTTTCTTTTTTTCCTTTCTCAAAATTTCTAACATTTTTTTTAGGCTATCATCTTCTACTTTATCCTGGCCAATGCTTTTAAGAGCTTGAATTACAAGACTGCTTATTTCTCCTTCAGCTAATAAATTTTTAGGACTTGTTTTCTTAAACGTAATTGTTCTTTTCCCAATTTTGATACTTCGTGCAGCTCCGTCCGTAAGAAAAACTACTTTCAATGGCACTTGAGTTGATAACCCCAATTTATTTAGAGCTTGGATACCGGTCGGAATTATTCTTGCCCTATCTCTTTTTGCAATAGCTACTGCTACCTGTTCAGCGGAAGGATATAATATTCCTAAATCTTTATCCTTTTTAGGATATAGATAAATACCATGAGCTATTCGGACAAGCATTCCTTTCTTCTCTAATCTGAATAGAGCTTTTTTCACACTTTCAGGATTGCCAAAATCTAAAAAGTCATCTACAAATAGAATACTTCCTTTTAGCAGCTTCTTTAATGCTTCAGCGACTTTATGTTCTACAATTGGTCTTTCCATAAGTACAATTTCGTCCCAAATATAGTAAATATTTGGGACGGGAAACATTGAGAGCCAATAATTTTTCCAAATAGGTTTAAATCCCCCGGTTCTTTCTTCAAAAAGTTGTATGCAGCAAACTTTCCTAACTGCCTTATTCTCCTGCATCCACTTGTAAAAGTTGTGGTAAAACACAAGTAACCACCTTTTAAACCACTGTCATTACTCAGAATTTTGACCTCGCAAGGTTTAAATACCAATTCACAAAAAGGCAAACGATTAAAATCAAAAACCATTTAAAAATCATTCACATGGAAAGTAACGCAGTATCCAACACAAACTGGAAAGAAATCGGAATCACAGCAGGAATTGTTCTTGTGGTTGGCTTTGTTGCCACCCTCGGAGCATTATATGCCCATGAAGGCATCAAGAAAATTGCTGCGAAAAAATCTTCTTCAAAGGAGGCTGATTCCAAAAAGGCTTAAGTGTACATAGAGCCTTGCGATTAAAAAAACGACAATCAAAACAAACACTAACCATTAACAATTCAAGCCATGAATAAATATAACGAAGAAATTCGCAAGTATGAAAAAGAGGCCGAAGACCGTTACGATGATTATGATGACGATAATTACGATGACGACAACTTCGACACCGGCCTGGAAGGGCAAGATTCGTATGATGAAGATTCATACGAAGAAGTAGAATACATTGGAGAGGACAGCTACGATGATGATTCATACGATAACTACGCTGCCAACTCAATCGGAAAAATCAATCCGAACGACAGAACCCTAACGATCACTATTACCAATACCTCCGGTGCAGATGCGGAAGCAATTGTATTTGGCGGTAACGAAAACGCAGCGCAACCCGCAGGCGTTCTTGTAGTGGTACAGGAAAGTTCGCACAGCGAAGTGAGAGAGGAAAGTAAAGCTAATCCTTTCAAAATCCAGGGAATGAAAATGTCCGTGTCTGATCCTTTGCAATTTGACAACGTTTGGAAAATCCTGCGTAAGTCAGCTGCCGGATCATTCAATTCACACCCGTACCAGCCACGTAATGCTACCTCGCCTCAAAACACCAATCCTAACCTGATTGATGACAGTGCGTTCGAGATGGACGTAACTGGCCAGGACAGCATCCGCTTTTTCCAAAAGGCTGGCGTAAAAACTACGCTGACCTTCACAATTAAAGCCCGTGTTGATATGGGTAATGTGTTGGCTGGACAAAATGTGGCAGAAGTATCTACCGCACCACGTCCAACAGGATTGCCTCAAATTGACTTGGCTAAACAGGCTCCTAAACCTGTATTTGGAGTAAAACCGAAAATGAAAAAAATGGTTCGCAAAGTAGTTCGCAGACCAATTGGCGGTGGAAGACCAAGACCAGGTGGACCAAAAAGGCTGTTAAGAAAACGCAGATAAGCTAAAATTCAGCTTAGGGTTAAACAAAAAAGCCAAAGCGGGAACCCTCTCGGCTTTGGCTTTTTTCACAAAATGAAAAGAACAAACCCATTAATACAATTACCATGTGTAAAGGAAAGGCACAAAATAGAATTGATTACATCGTCCTGCAAAGACCATCCGAAGCAGCAAAGATAGTTGAGAAATACGGGTATGAAGCTCCGGGAAAGGTAGATGACCTGGTGAAGTCAGTAAAGCTCCTGGTGAAGAAAAAAGGCGAACCGGTTATCAAGGATTTGATCGGCATACACCCGGAGAAGAAACTCATCCTGGAAGTGTCTGGTCATAAAAGCAATGAGGACAGCTATTGTGGATGCCACAGTTCCTATTCAGGAGAAACAAAAGAACTGCTTGACAAACTATCTGAACTATCAGTAGAGGATCTCACCAAACTCTATGACGATACAAAAAAGCAATCGAAGGATAATCCTGAAGATAAAACCCTGATGGCGCAGGTGGAAACAGTTTGGGATGAAATCAAACGCAGAAAAAAGCAAACGGAAAAAATTGAAAAGAAACAGGAGAACGGCTTATGGCTGAAAGTTGCTGTTGGAGTAATTGTCGGAATAGTCATCGGAAAAGCACTTAGCTAAAAATGGTCAGAATAATTAACCAAGAGAAACCAAAAGAGCCGGAAGCAAAGCTAACGGAAAAATCAAAAGCCCTGCTTCAGATTATCGCAATCATTATTGCCGATAAACCTAAAGCCGTTCAGGAACTTTTGGAAAGTTACAGCATTGAGTTTTCGGAGAAGCTGGATGAAAAAGAGCTTACCGATAAACTGCTTTCAGCCATTGGAGAATGTGATAAACACTTCAACAATGATTTGACACGGATTATCCTGGACTGCACTCTTGAAAATGATTATGACGGCTTTGATTTTAAATCTCTTTTCAAAAAAGGAGAAGATTCCGGTGGAGAAGAAAGTGGATCCGGTGGCGGTGGTGGATTATGGGCAGGCATCGGAAGCGCAATTGGAGGAATTGCAGGATCAATTGGTAGCGGAAGAAGGGCAAGAGAAGAAGCAACCACTAAAACTCTCCAGGGCATATACGCATACAAGGCGCAGCTCGCATCGAACGAACAAAACAAAGGTAAAAACAAGAAGCAAATGATAATTGCACTGTTTGTAATTCTTGGATTAGTCCTTCTTGCTGCTGCCTATTTCAGTAATAAGAAACAACCACAACAAGTACCAGCATTAAAAGCCTAATACCATGATACAACAAAACAATTACGGTCTCAACGGTATCTCTAACTACTATGGTTATGACGATGACGGCTACGATCATCTCTTTAAAAGATTCAGAGAGAAACGAGCAGAAAAAAAAGAAGAAAGACAGGAAAAAAAAGCCGATAGAAAACAACGCAAAGAAGACAGGCGTTCCGAAAGGCAAGAGAAGCGTGAACTGAATAGCGAAAAAAAACGCCTGAAAAACGAATTGAAACAAACGCAAATTGAGGAGAAGAAAGCCTCGCTCAATATGCTCAATCAACAAGGCCAAATGCCACCTCCGGGACCAGCTCCGGCAAGTGGTGGTGACAATACCATGATTATAGTTGCGGTTGTTGGCGTTTTAGTCCTTGCTGGTGCAGGGTATATGATGATGAATAAAAAACAAACTCCGGTAATGCAACCGGTCTATGCGAAAGCAGCTTAATACTAACCATTAAAAACAATAGCCATGATTATCGGAGAAACCTTTAACGAAAACAGCTACTACGGATACGAAGAAGAAAATTACGACTATCTGTTCAAGCGAAAATCAAAAGAAGAACGTCAGCAAAAAAAAGAAGAAAGAAAGCAGAACCGGACTGAAAAAAAACAGCTAAGACAGGACAAGCGAACTGAAAAAAAATTGCAGAAACAAGATCCTGCATCGGGAGGAAAACGCAGACTTCCTATCCTCGGAAATTTTGGACTGTTCGATAAGAACAAAAACAAAAAAAATGCAGGCACTTCCGGTGGTGTTGCCAATTCACCGGCAAAAAAAGAACCAGGGGATACTTCTGAACCTTCAACAATTGAAGAAAAAAGGATAGCTATGGCAAGTGCAGGTGCAGCAGCTACTCAGGATAAATCCGAAGGAAGTAAAACTTCAGGAAATGAATCCGATACAGAAGGATCATCGGTAGCAAAATTAGAAAGCAAAGAGCTGGATAAAAACGGCAACCCTAAAAAAGAAGCCGGTTTCGGGCCAATGTTCGGTTTTGCCATGCTTGGTATTACCGTCCTGGTTGTCGGAGCGGTACTCTACGGAGTTAACAAAAAATCCAATCCTTCTCCGCAATCAATAAAAGTTGCAGCATAATTAAAATTATTTAACATGGACATTTTAGCAGAACCTATTGAACAGGAAGTAAACGTTGACGGTGCAACCCCACAGGGGGCGCTATTTATTTCCGTGAAAAATACAGGAGCCAACATCGCAACTTTTAACGGAGTTTCCCTGCCACCTGGTGAGGCCAAGAGCTATTCTTTTGTTGGTAAAGGTTATAAGGCATTGCCTTATGTAGTCAACGGTTCTACTCTCAAATTACTTTACATCCTTTAAAATTTAGAAGCAATGATAAGAGCCGAAAAAGCACAACGCATCATGCAGCTTTACGAAGATGATTATGATAACTTCCTCGATAAGCTGAAAGCCAAACGCAAGGCGAAAAAAGAAGCAGCAGCACAGAAAAAAGCAGAAGCCGATAAAGCCGACAAAACCGTTTCGGAAGCTGAAGCATACAAGAAAAAACATCTTGGTCAAAAAGCAAAAGACCTCCTGGATAAAGCCGGAGGAATTGAAGGTGCTACCAGTACCATCAAAAACGTGATGGGATATTTCAAGGATAATACTCCTTCGGATTATGACATCAACATGGGCGGTACAGGTGAAGATCCCAAACCTGAAAAGAAAATCTTTGGGCTTCCCCCGGTGGCAGTTTATGCTGGAGGCGCAGTTCTGCTTTTGGCAGGACTTTATGGCTTATCCCGCTTCCTGAAAAATAAAAACGCACAGGTACAATCCCAAACACAAATACCCGCAGCACCTTCGGCAGAACCAGTTTTACAAGCAGCAGCATAATATCATGGTCATTCCAATTCCATCACAACAACAGAAGTTCAAAGTCAAGATAGGCATTCGTGCTTTTGAGCCTTGTGCATTGGCCGTTCGTTGCTTTGATGCAACTAAACCAAATACAGATTATATCCGAAGGAGAGTTCCTTTTAAGAAAGATGTATTTAAAGGGAAGAATCCAGGGTATAGGGAATTTACTCTGCCCTTTCCACTTTCTCCCGATCAGCTAATGGTAGAAATGCAGGATAAAACCTATGGTGATGATACGCATTTCAAGGTTGAAAAATTTGAACTGGAAAAAATCAAACCAAGAGCTGTTTGGGCTGAACCTCAAATGCACCGTTTTATTGACTTTGCACAGGATTTTGCAAGCAAAGCAGGTTATCTGCCAACTGGAGTTTACGACAGCAAGGATGGAGATTTCTTAATCCAATACCTGCCTGTTATTGAAGATGAGCAGGGAGATCCATTAGTTACGCCTGCACGAACCAACCGTAAGTCAGGGAGAATGCAAATATCCCAAGCGGCATTTGCTGGCTATACAATCCCGGTAAGGCTTGTGGTAATGTTCCATGAGCGCTTCCATTTTCAGATACCTACAAGACTTGAAAAACCAGCCGATCTGACAGGAATACGCCTGTACCTGGACTTGGGATTTCCAAGACTGGAAGCGATTTATGCGACTACCAAGATTTTTAGCGCACATCCTGAATCAGTAGGACAAGGCCACTTAACAAGAGTAGAGGACATAACGCAATTCATTGATTGGTATTCACAAAAAAACAATTTGAAATTAAATGAAGCGTAGCGGAAACATAGGAATTAATTTTTTAGCGCAAAGCATCAAGAAGATTTTATCTGATAAGAAAAAATCTAATGAGGAGAACTTTGTCGAAAAAACCTATGAAGGTACTGACGATAATTTCTTTGAGGCTACCAATACTAACCTTCGTGTTAAACTTGGACTGGATAAGAAAAGTGAGAGCTATGAAAAAGATTTAAAGCGTTTCGGTACAAAAATAAAACTCATTGATGTTGCGGATGATGCTATTCCAAACAAACGCATTAAAGAAGTTTTACCACTTAAAAAACCAGCCAAATCTGCCCAGGAAAAGTTTGAGGAAAAGTATGAAAAGGATTTAAAACGCTTCGGTACTCGTCAAGGTATTATCCGGGTATCGAACGATGATCCGGCAAGAAGGAAAAAACCAAAACCTTTTCCAACCAATTTTAGCAAGGCAGCTTACGACAGCATGATGAGCAAATGGAAAACCCGTGAGGTTACTCCATTTTCCGTTAATCCATTTTCTGACATCTACCGTGAGTTCCCTAAAGCACAGGTAACAATACAAAACAAATCCACTGAAGAAAAAGAAGTGGTGTTATGGGGAGCAAATCAGAACATCAGTATAAGCGCACCTGGTCCCGGAGATGTTCAGGATCATACCATCGTTGCACAGATCAGTATTCCATCAGGTGTTCACCCGCAGGGTATTGTTGTTAATCCAGCCAACCAGCTTGTATATGTTGCCAACCAGTTAAGTGGTTCTGTAACCGTCCTGGATGGAAACAATCAGGTTGTAAAAGTGATACAGCTACAACCTACATTTCCCGGATTTGCTTCTCCCGTTGCACTCACTGTAAACTCCAAAAGCTCCAGCAGCAAGTATGGATATGTTTATGTAGTATGCTCGGTTGCCAATGTACTTGCGGTAATTGATTTATCGCTGAACGTAATTGACTATGTACCCGTTGGAACCCGGCCAGTTGCAGCAGCTTTCAATCCGGTAAACCTTCGTGTATATGTGGCTAACCTGGTGAGTGATAACCTGAGTGTTATTGATGCTGAAGCATTAACCGAAATACCAGGCTCACCACTTCCAACAGGACAGGATCCTATTGGTGTTGGAGTTGATCCCGTAAACGGAGACATCTATGTTGCCAATTCGCTGGCCAACAGCATTACTGTTTATGATAGCACCAACACGCTGGCAACCACAATTCCGGCAGTTGGGCAATACCCTGTATCAATCACTTATAACGCTGCTAACGACACCATGTATGCCGTAGCAACCAACAACAATTTTGTCTATCAGATCGAAAGGGCAACACATACCATTGTTGGAATAATAGAGGTTGGAAGCAAACCCTACAATGCCTTCTATGATTCATATAACGGTTACCTGTATGTTCAGAACCGGGCTGATAATACGTTCACCATTATTCGCCCGGACAATAGCAAAGTGGATGGGTTAAGTTTCGGAGAACAAAATATTGGTGGAGCTTTCAACAGCTTCAACAAAACAATTTACGTTTCCGATACCAGCAATAATACCATAACCGCAATTGGTTATCTGCCTGTAAGCAGTACCCTTTCTATTAATTCCGATTATGCTGAAATGCGTGAGGATCTGCAAAGCAATCCTGCGGTAATACAACACGCAAAATTTGTGGTAACCGGAACAGAAAGATTAAACAGCTTCCGTGTAAACAAGTTCACGCCAACTGGTAGTATCAAAAGCAAGCCTATCTCTTTTGAGTTATACGCAAGCCCTCAAAGCATATTGAATGTTGCTGAAGTAACAGAACTGGCCGGAACTGTCATTGACGGTAAAATGAACTGGAGGTTCAAGCTCCCTGGACTGCATACCGTGAGCATCCTGGTTTGGTATCGCCAATTTGAAGTACGAGAAATTTTAAGCCCGACAAACAATAAATCAATAATTAAAAATCAATAGCCATGAACAACAAATTAAACTACTTAGTGCTTCATTGCACCGCAACACCTGAAGGAAGACCAGTAACAAAAGATGACATCATTCGCTGGCACACAAACCCTATTCACCTTGGAGGTCGTGGATGGAACCGTCCCGGATATTCTGACCTTGTAGAGCTTGATGGAGACTTGGTAAGTATCATTCCTTTTAACACAGACGACTTTGTTGACCAGTGGGAAATCAGCAACGGTGTAGTGGGATTAAACGGCAATGCCCGTCATATCGTGTATGCAGGTGGAATGGACACGGAAAACAAAAAGCCAAAAGATACCCGCACCAAAGAACAATTGGCAACGCTTGAAGTGTATGTAAAATACACCATCAAACGCCATCCGAAAATTTTAGTGTTAGGACATAACGAAGCTCCTAATGCAAATGGCAAAGCCTGCCCAAGTTTCAATGTAGGTGAATGGTTACGTTCCATCGGTGTAGCTGAAGCAAACATTTATAATAAACAAGTTGCGGAAGAAAAAAAGGAAGCAGTAGTAGCTACTACTACCATTGAAGAAATAAGCAATACCACAACTGAAGCTGAAGCATGAGAACCATCTTAATACTCGCTGTTGGTGTTTGGATTGGCAGGGAAATCTACACGACACACGCCAAAAATCAGGCGAAAGAACGTGAAGTAAAAATCCGTAAGGCGCTGGAGAAGTTTATCCAGGAGAAACTGCCAACCCTTACACCAGCAGATATGCAAAAAGAGGTTGAAGGAATATTAAAAGTGTCATAGGCACAACGAAAAAAGAAAATGGCAACAGTAATACAGGACATCATTATACCGGAGAAAAGTTCCGAATGTTCGGAATGGATCAGCTATTTCAAGAAGCTGGAAGAAAAGTTCGGTGCGGAGAATGCCAAAACAATTTGGTTAAAGACCTGGCAGGTGAACGGCTCAACAGCTTCCTGTACCACTCGCCCGGACTTCAATGCCTTTTTCAAAAAGCATGACATAGATGTTACCAACATGGCCACAGCAGCCGTTGCATCGGCAGCGGACTTGGGAGGCAGTATCATGGGTCTTGGTAAAGGCATTACCAAAGTGCTGACCTACGGAGTACCGATTGTAATGACTGCCGTGATTGCAGCTATACTTTATGCCATTGTCAAAGTAGCTAAAAATACAACTGCATCCGATGTTGCGATGCTAACACCGCAAGGGAGGGCGGCTTCTTTACTCAAATGAAAGCAACCGCAATCAGAATAGCACAGAACAATACAAAGGTTCTCATTATCGGAGGCGTTGTAACCGTTGCCGGAGTGTGGATCACTGTTGCTGTGTTTAACCACAGAAGAAAAACACGGGATCAGAAAGCAGTGGCATTCTTCAGCGAGCTGCAAAGAGATATTGCACCGGATTCAGTAGGACTGGTTGAAAGCAATGCCTTTGACATTCGCTATTGGGAGAATATAGGGAAGAAAATAAAGAAGCCAATGTATATGCTCACGGTTGCAAGCGCAAAATCCTACGCTAAGGATATCCGGGATTCATGGGGCGTGTTCGATGACGATGAAGACAAAATAAAAAGCGTATTCCGTGCCTTGAAAGACCAGGTTCAGGTTTCCCAAGTTGCCTCTCAATACTACAACGATCCAAAGGGAGGTAAGATTAATCTGATTGATGACCTGAAAAGCAGGTTGGGCAAAGAAGAAGTCGGAGAAGTGCTTGAAATCGTGAAGAAGCTACCACAATACCGTTTGGCAGAACCACCAAAAAAATAAACAATGGCAGAGACAACACAAGATAAAGAACAGAAAAAAGGATTACTGAAAAAATACCTCGATAACACTTTTGGGGATGAAGGCTTACGCACCGATGTAAAAATAACCCTCACCAACGAGACGATTTTCAAGTTCGTTGCTGCGGTGGTTGTGGCTACCGGGTTAAGCACCGCTACTTACTATGTTATAAAATCAATGTTCACTGGCAAAGCCTGACTAAGAAAGGAAACATCAAAATGAAGAAGGCATTAATAGCAGTTTTTTCAATATCAATTACAGCCGGAACGCTTTACCTGACTTACTCACAGGTGAAGTCTATGTTCATTAACAAGCTGGTTAAATCCTGGATAGAAGAAGCAAAAAAGCAAAAAAAGGAATTGAGCGAAGACATTATCAAACAGCTCAAAGAAGAACTCGATAGACTCTATCTGTGGGAAGTAAAATATTTGATGAGCTATTCATCAAAAGTACTTGCGAAGGCGCCAAAAGAAGAAACAGAGCCTTTGCTTGCGAAACTTAAAGAAAAGAAGATCAACGATAAAGCCGACCTGAAAGCGATTGCAGGGATTATTCCTTTTTCGGAAAAGGTAGCATAATTACTAACAAACAAAAATCAAAACATGGAAACACTATCAGAAATCATCTCGCACATTCAGAACTACATGAAGCTCCTGGACTGGCAGTACATTATAACCTTCATCATTATTTGTTATGGTATCAACCATTATAAGGTAAAAGAAGGATTGCAAAAGGCAACTGGAACACAAACCCGGACACGCTACCGTGTTATCATCATTGGTGTATTATATGCAACCGGATTGTATTTCCTGCGTGGTTACAAAATTCAGCAAATAGAAAACCTGTTCCAATCATTCATTTTCGCTTTGGTCTTTCATAAGTTCATTGTGGAAGCATTACTCTATTGGCTCGCAAAACACGCCCTGCCGGAATCCATCTCAAAACATTTACTGAACGAAACACAACTACAAAAATTAAATCAAACGAAAGAAAATGGAAAATTATAGAGTTGAATCCGAACTATCAGGCATCAGGTGTGATGTGGTTGTTGTCGGTGCAGCCATTGTAGGGGCTTTACTACTTAACGCATTTATTCTTGTTCAGATTGCAAATGATCTGCATGAATTAAAAAAGGCACAAAAGGAGAAAGATCAAAGCACTTTGGATGAAAATGAACAAACCATTGCCGAGGAAAAAGTAGCGGAAAATAAATCAACCAGTGAACAGAAATCGGCCACAGAAACTAAAACAGAAGGCGAAACCAAAACTGAAAATGAAAAGCAATAACATTTTTACTTCCATTCTTTTATTTATCTGTTTTGCTCTGTATGTAGCGATAGAGCTGAAAATTCCATGCAAGGACGGAGAAAAAGAATGCAGGACGAATACAACACGACTGGAAGCAGAAAATGATTCACTGAGGAAAAACAATAAGATGCTGGATGAAAAGTATGAAAACCTCCAGGCAAAAGCAGATAGCCTTCAGGAAAAACTCTCCAGTACCAAACAAACGATTGTTCAATTAAAAAATAAACAGCATGAAAAAATTAATGCCATTGATGCTCTTACTAACGATGAGCTTTTCGGTTTCTTCTCAAAATTTAACCCCGAAGGTTCAGGTACAAAATAAGGATACACTTTTTTGCTTTACGATACCTCAAAGCAAGGTAATTGCAAAGCATTTGGAGAATAACCGGTATTGTGATTCTGTACTTGTGCAAACTGAAAACGAAGTGGAGTTGCTCAACCAACTGCAAATGGTGAAAGACAGCACATTGTTGATTATGAAAATGAAAGCAGAAAATCAGCAAACAATGATTGCAAATCAAGATATAGTTATCGGAGATCTGAATTTAAAACTGGAGCAAACGGAAAAGAAGTTTAAAAATGAACGATGGCAGAAAAGATTATTCGCTGCCGGCACATTCCTGTTTGCAGCGCTGGCAATTTTAAAGTAAAAATTACATACTAATACAAATATACATGAGCTTCATAGGAGGTTATCAAAGCGATGTAAATCTTAACGATATTAATTACGTTGGAGATTTCCCTGCCGATCATGCACTCGGAGGATACGGTGTTGCCACCGGAATAAACGGTTATGTACTTACTCTTAATCCACCATTATCACAATATCGTGATGGACAAAGGCTTGAAGTTAAGTTTCAAAATTCCAATACAGGAGCTTCGCTTATTAACGTGAATGGAAAAGGAAATATTCCCATCAAAAAGGTGGTGGATAACAACCTGGTGGATGTGGAACCGAATGATTTAAAGGCGAACCAGCAATATATTTTAATCTTTGATGGAAATGTGTTTCAGGTAGTTAACCTGGACGATAATTCCCCTTTGCCATTGGCAGACGAGAATAAGCCCGGTGTAACAGAAAGAGCAACACAAGGAGAAGTGAATGCGGGCGTGGACGATGCAAGACATATTACAGCATTAAAACTCACCAATTGGTTTTTAACCAAAGTTGCAACAGAAGCCACTCCGGGTATTTCCATGATTGCAAGTCAGGCAGAAGTAGATGATGGGGAAGACGATGCCAAATTCGTTACGCCTTTTAAACTCGCTTCCTACGTTGCAGACAAGCTCACAGGGCTTTGGGAAGACAAAGGATTGATAAACGCTTCCACTAACCCGAACTATCCGGCTGGTCAGGTCGGGGATGCTTATACAATAAGCGTAGGTGGTAAAATAGGCGGATTATTCGGAGATGATGTACAGGTAAGGGATGTGATTTATTGTACACAGAACAATCCCGGAGGTAATAAAGAAGAAGTAGGCTATGCCTGGAATATCATTCAATCCAATTTAGTTCAGGCAACTGAAGCCATTGCGGGTTTTGCTCAAATTGCATCACAAGCCGAAGTTACAGCCGGAGTAAATAATTCCAAATTCTTAACTCCATTAAAATTGGTAACCTGGTTTGCGGCTCAACTGGCTACGGAAGCCCAAGCAGGCATTTCAGAAAGAGCAACACAGGCAGAAGTAAATGCAGGTGTGGATGATCTGAGACACATTACACCTTTGAAATTAGTTACCTGGTTTGCATCACAGCTTGCGACCGAAGTGCAGGCAGGAATTTCAGAGCGGGCAACTCAAGCGGAAGTGAATGCCGGAGTAGATGATGTGCGTTATGTATCACCGCTTAAACTCACTACGTTACTTAATTCAGTAGTGCAACAAGCTACGGAAGCAATAAAAGGAATTGCCGAAATAGCTACTCAGGCAGAAACCGATGCAGGAGCCGATGACAGCAGGATAATAACTCCCCTGAAACTGAAGGTAAGACTTGACAATTACGTCAACCGGGAAGCAATTTTATCTCTTGGCAATGAAAACATCAATCCGAATTTCTTCTGTACTCCCGGACGGAATAAACTTGCTTTGATTAACGGAAATCTATTGGTTGCAAGAGATTTCAGATTTAAACCCAATGCCGTTCCTGCTGTTGTTGCCACGCATGTTTTAAACTTTCCCAAACCAGTTTACATTGGAGCTGGCTTTTCAGGAATACTTATCAGCAATGTAGGTGAACGTTTCATGTATAGTATTGATAGCAGCGGACGGGTGTCTTTATTCGGAACCTTTAACCAAGCGAATGATGAGCTGCTTTTTAATATCAACCCTTACGTTGCGAAATTCCCAATTGAGTTTCATCCAACTCAGCCTCCATCCTAATCCTAAAGACGTATGGCAGGCGGTGGATATGATAGCGACCTTAATCTCAATAATGTTAAGTTAATTGGAGATTTCCCGATTGAACATTCTCTCGGAGGTCATGGTATTGCTGATAATCAGGAAACCAATAAATACATTCTAACGCTTACTCCACCAATTACGCATTACCGGATCGGATTAACATTGAATGTTATTTTCTCTGTTACCAATGAAGGAAGTGCAACCCTGAACGTGAATAATCAGGGTGAAATAACTATCCAAAAGGTTATTGAGGACCGTCTGGTAGATCTTGATAAGAAAGATATTGTAGTTGAAAAAGTTTATCTATTGGTATTTGACGGACGGGTATTTCAAATCGTTAATAATTATTCTCCAGGAATCATTGCCTTTCCAATTTCCTCTGAAAATTCTTTGGGGCTTATTGAAATTGCGACACAGGCAGAAGTAAATACCGGAACAGACAATCAAAGAGCCGTTACCCCGCAAAAGCTCGCACAATACGTTGCAGATAAAGTTACCGGACTTTGGGACGACAAGGGATTATTGGATTGTTCTTTAAATCCTAACTATCCGGCTGCTTTAAAAGGCGATGCTTATACCGTTAGCGTTGCCGGAAAAGTTGGCGGACCAGCTGGTACAGATGTACAAGTTAGAGATGTTGTTTACTGCACAATTAATAATGCAGGAGGCACAGAAGCAGCGGTGGGTGCATCATGGAATGTAATTCAGGGAAATCTTGTTCAGGCAACCACAGCACTGGCCGGAATAGCAAGAATTGCTACACAAGCTGAAGTAACTGCCGGAGTAGACGATACCAAATTTGTAACACCTCTAAAGCTCATAACCCTTTTAAACAGTAAAAAGATGCGAACACAAATCCGTTTTCAATCGGATTCACTTCCTGAATCAGAAGTCCCGTCAGGTACATTAGCTGACTATCATTTCGGGATAATACCCGTTACCGGTATTCCGGCAGGATCCACCATACGGCAAGCCTCATTGTCCTGGGAAGGGTATCTAAGGAATTTAGATACGGATAGTCCCAACAGCTTCAATAGCGGAAATCTCGCAATGCAGAGAGACGGTGGTGCATTTAGCAATTATCTGAACGTTGTAACCAAACTCCAGTTAGGCCCAGGGCAGGTAACCTTCTTCAGGTATGTAGAGGACGATGTAAAAAGCCTTGCAATAGGTAATGGAACATACCTGGCCAAATTAGCTAATCTAAGGGCATTAGGAAAGAATATAGCGATTGCCGGGCACTGGACACTTGAAATTGATTATGAAACACCCTAACCCCCTTTAAAATGGACTATATAAAACTTATAGCAATACTGTTCAGCGCAACCGGTTTTTGGAAACTGGTGGAGCTGGTGATCCGGTTCCGGTCAGACAACAGAAAACAATCAGCCGAAATCCGAAACCTGAATGCACAAGCTGAAAAACTCACTTCTGAAAATTGGATTGAGTGGTCTAAAACCCTTGAAAAAAGAGTAAAAGAACTGGAAGCCGTTGCTGAAGAAAACAAGGAACTCAAAAAACAAATCGAGAGCCAGCGCAACCGGATCTGCGAGCTGGAGAATAAAGTTGACAAAGTGGAAAAGGAAAACGAGCAGCTACGCAACCAGGTAAAAGAAATTTCAAAAACACAGGAACATGAATGACCAAAGTAAAGGAATGAAACTGCTTTACACAGTATTCCTTCTTGCAGTAACTGCAAGAACTGTTATTGCATTATACGACAGGTTTACGCCTAAAGAAAAAGAATGTGATTGTAAAAACAAATTGAAGTAAAATGAAAATTACACGAAAGCAGGTATATTGGGGACTTGGCATAACAGCCGGTTTAATTACCATTGGTGTATTGGTTCACAAACACCGCAAGAAAATTAAGGAAGTTGCCGAAGAAGCAAAAGAAAAAGCAGAAAGCTGGCTTCGCCCGGTAGTAGCTAAAATTACCAGCAAATTCGGATATAGGACAGATCCAAAAACAGGAAAACAGAATGCCTTCCACAATGGAATTGATTTAGCAGTTCCTTTAAATACCCCAATTAAAAGCCCAATGCCGGGCATTGTTGATGCTGTTACTTCAGGCGGTGATGGTGGCAACCAAGTCATTCTTAAACATGATAACGGGTATAAAACCGGCTATGCTCATCTCAATAAAGTGCTGGTAAAAAAAGGAGATAAAGTAAAACAAGGAGATGTAATCGGATTATCAGGTAATACAGGTAAAAGCACAGGCCCTCATTTGCATTTGACACTTACCGATAATTCAGGTGCTAAAGTTGATCCTCAGAAAATGATTTATTCGGGATTGGTGTAAAAGGTTTATTTACCTTCTTTATTGAATATGTGCAGTTCACCGCCTTCATTGTGCATACTACCGTATATAATACCATGAAGATACACGATAGAGCCTTTTTTTAAAGTGAGTAATCCTTTAATTGTTCCAAAAATTCTTGTCGTAATATTTTCTTCAACTGTTACATTGTTCGCCTTTAGATCATTGTACTGAGTGTTGCGTTTAATAAAGACATCACCAGTCGTTTCCTCGTTAATATTAACTAACTGCATAGGAGACGGATTGAGATGGATAATTTAGGCTACGCAACAATCTTTCTTGATGCTTACAGCACCTATGTAAAGGCTTATTTTGTTGGTAAGGAATTACTCTCTCTCTCTCTCTCTCTCTCTCTCTATATATATACGGAAATGCGGGTTTCGGAAGGGGTGTTATTTTTAGTAATTGTTTTGTAATTCACATTATTCATATAACAAAGGTAGTAATTTATAAAGGAATTAAAGTTATTGAAAAAAATGCGAAAATATTATTACTTCTTATTTACTAATAAATTTTTTGCTACCTCGTGGCTCAGAAATACTTTTTCTTTTGCATTTATTTGTACCTGAATAGATTTATCAAAGCCTACTATTTCTATTAATTTAATTTCTTTTCCAATAGCCAACCCTGTTCTATCGAGATACTGGAGAAAGTTGGCCGAATGGTCAACAACACCTGTCATTATACAGCTCTGACCTGGATTAATCTCAGCGAGTAAAAGAGATTTTTTTCTATTAAAAACACCTTTGGCATCAGGAATAGGATCACCATGAGGATCTATTTTAGGATAATTCAGAAACTTATCAATACGGTCTATCAGCTCATCCGAATTAATATGCTCCAGCTGCTCGGCCATGTCATGTACCTCGTCCCATTTAAAATTAAGTTTCTCTACAAGAAACACTTCCCATAGCCGGTGCTTTCGGATAATACTTACCGCTATGGTCTTTCCTTTCTCTGTAAGGGTAACACCTTGGTATTTCTGATAGTTAATTAGTTTTTTCTCTGCCAGCCTTTGTATCATATCAGTTACCGTAGCAGCTTTGGTATTCATGCGTTCAGCAATAGCCGTTGTGCTAACAGTTTTTCCTCCTTTTTCTAATAGCTTGAAGATTGCCTTCAGGTAATTTTCTTCCGTAAACGAGTTCATGCCCTCAAATTTACAGCAAATATAGTAATTTGACCGGTAGAATTATTTATTTAGACTAATCTAAATATTTTTATTAGATTTGCATAAATATTTATCAAAAATGAAGCACTTAAAATATATTTATGTCCTTTCTGCTATAACCGCAGTGGTTTGTTTGCTGGTAGCTTGTGAAAAGATGCTGCCTCCAGCACCAAAGGACGATGAAATCTTAGACGGCCCCATTGAGGGACTTTCGGCAGCCGAAAATGCTCAATTCCTGGCAGGAGATATTGCCTTCAACGATGAAGTGTTCACACCTGAAAACGGACTTGGACCTTATTTCGTTGCTTCCTCCTGTGGAAGCTGCCATGCCGGGGATGGTAAAGGACATCCTTTTACCACGCTTACCCGATTCGGGCAAAGCGATAGCACAGGCAATCAGTTTCTTGATTTTGGCGGTCCGCAATTGCAAAACAGGGCAATACCAGGTTATACACCCGAACAAATACCTACCGGAGCATCGTTCGCTAAATTTACTCCGCCTGCCACTACCGGCTTGGGTTTTCTCGGAGCATTAACAGATGCACAGATACTTGCCAATGCTGATCCGAATGATGTAAACGGAGATGGAATTTCAGGAGTTGCTAATTGGATTTCTCCACCTCCTTATTTTCAGCCCCGTTGGTTTCATCAGCCGGTTAGTGGTAAATACGTTGGTCGTTTTGGTAAAAAAGCCGCAGCCATTGACCTGTGGCATCAAACAGTAAATGCCTACAATCAGGATATGGGCGTAACTTCTGAATATTCCAACGTTGAGCCTGCGGTAAATGGAGTACAAAGTCCTTATGGCGACAATGCCCCTGATCCTGAAGTAGCATCTTCAAGAGTTCTGAACGTGCTGTTTTATTTAAGAACACTGAAAGCCCCGGTGCAACGCAATCAAAATGATGCAGAAGTACAAAGCGGAAAAAATGTGTTTAATAATATCGGTTGTAATAAATGTCATACCTCTGAATGGACAACGCCACAATCGGATATCGCTGCTTTATCCTATAAAACATTTTATCCTTACACGGATCTATTGTTACACGATATGGGTTCAGGACTGGATGACGGTTATACCGAAGGAAACGCCAAAACAAGTGAATGGAAAACTCCGCCTCTTTGGGGATTGGGATTATCAAAGAACTCACAGGGCGGGCAATATTTCCTGATGCATGATGGTAGAGCAGGCAGCATTGATGCAGCCATTCAATTGCATGAAGGAGAAGCTCAGAACATTAAAAATCAATACAACCAGCTGAGCGAAACAGACAGACAAAACCTGATTAAATTCCTTGAAAGTTTATAATGGACAGAAAAGAATTTATTAAAGCCTGTGGTTACTCTTGTTTAGGGTTGATTGGGCTTTCACTTTTGGATTCATGTACTTCTGTAAAATACGTACAAGCCGGGGCTGAAAACAGCCAGCTAAAAATTGCCCGGTCTGAATTTTTTGAAGTGAAAAAAAATAAAACGCAAACCAGGCGATATGTAATAGTGAAAGCAAACACACTTAATTTTCCGATTGTACTGTACCGTTTTTCTGATGCTGATTTTTCAGCTTTGTTACTTCAATGTCCGCATCAGGGAATGGAGTTGAACGTAAATGGTGATTTGCTTTCCTGTTCAGCACATGGCAGCGAGTTCAACAACAAAGGAGAAATTATACAAGGCCCCGCAGAACAAGGTTTAAAAAAATACAAGGTTACTTCTGATACTGAAAATATTTATATACACCTAACATGAAAAAAGTTTTTCTACTTCTTATCGCAGTTATTTCAATAACTGAATGTTTTGCACAAAAGGATACTTCCTTTATAAACCGGATCCCGCAAGATACAAGCAAATTAAAAATGAATATGGATGCGGTTTACAACCGTCCGTTTTTACAAATGGGAAAAGTACCTATTTCGATTGGTGGTTATGTGGAAGCCAATAGCAGCTATTTTGGTACGGATGGCGTGAGCGAAGGGCTTTCTTTCCAGCTTCCACGCTTAACTGTATTTATGTCTTCCACAATAAAAAAGCGCATTAAATTTCTTTCAGAGATTGAATTTGAAGAAGGTGGCAGAGAAGTTAACATAGAGTTTGCTTCTATGGATATTGAACTGCATCCCTTATTTAATTTACGGGGTGGTGTGATAATGAACCCAATCGGTGCATTCAACCAAAACCATGATGGTCCGAAATGGGAATTTATCAGCAGGCCCATATCGGCAACAACCATTATTCCTTCCACCTGGAGCAATGTAGGCTTTGGTATTTTCGGAAAGTATGGACGTAATAATTTAGTATGGGCTTACGAAGCCTATTTTACCAATGGCTTTGATGATAAAATTATTGCCAATTCAGAAAACAGGACATGGCTCCCTGCGAGTAAAGAGAACCATGAACGTTTTGAAGAAAGTTTTAACGGTGTTCCACTCATAACCGCAAAAACAGCCATTCGACACAGGAACATCGGTGAAATTGGCATCTCCTGGATGGGCGGTGTTTACAATAAATTTCAGGAAGATGGTTTAGCGTTGGATGTAAAAAGGCGAGTAGATTTATTTGCTATTGATTTTAATACAACTCTACCTGGAAGCAGAACCTATATTAATGGTGAATGGGTATGGGCTACTATTGACGTACCAGCTACCTATTCACAGCAGTTCGGCAATAAACAGGAAGGTGGATTTTTAGATATCGTCCAGCCTATTATAAGGCGTAAAATGTTCGGATGGGAAAACAGTACCATTAATATTGCTTTCAGAACAGAGTATGCAGATTATAATGTCGGCACTTTTAATGAGACAGGAGGAAATATGTATGACCACATCATTGCGATTGTACCAGGTATCAGCTTCCGGCCATCACCTCAAACCGTTATCAGGGGGAATTACCGATACCATTGGCAAAGGGATCTGTTAGGAAATCCACCTGCATTAACCGCAGGTTTCCAGTTTGGATTTTCCACTTACTTCTAACGAATATTCCAATTTCACTTTATAATCAGGTGGCTTTTTAAAAATATATTTAAGTATTTGCTTAAATAATAAAATAATTATATCTTTGCCCATGAAAATAATATCAATTCTATGAGTGATAAAAATGTATGTATTCGTGTCTATGCTGATGTCACGCAAATAAAGCAATGCAGAGACAGAGTAAAAGCAAATGAAAAATCATTAGAACAGCTTTCCAATGTGCTTTCGTTAGCAGGGAATGATGTTCGTTTGAAGATCCTGTATTTATTGGAGGGTGAAAATGAATTGTGTCCCTGTGATATGAGCGATATTTTAGGAATGAGTATTCCGGCAGTATCACAACATCTCAGAAAATTAAAAGACGGAAACATTATTGAAGCAAGGCGTACCGGCCAAACCATATACTATTCGCTTAAAGATGAACATTTGAAAATCCTTAAACCGTTTTTCAGATACATCAATGCACAAAATCTTACTTCAGAAAAAGCATGAAACAGGGAAAGCTAATAGGAGCCGGACTTTTATCAGCTTTTGCGGCATCGCTTTGCTGCATTACCCCCATTCTTGCCTTAATTGCGGGAACAAGCGGAGCAGCTTCTAATTTTTCGTGGATTGAACCTGCACGGCCTTATCTTATTGGATTTACAATCTTAGTCTTAGGTTTCGCCTGGTATCAGAAGTTGAAGCCTGCAATTAAAGCTGACAATTGCGGATGCGAAGTCAAAAAAACATCTTTTCTGCAATCAAAGCTATTCTTAAGCATTGCTACTGTTTTTGCAGCAATAATGCTTTCATTCCCTTACGTTTCTCCGGTTTTTTATTCAGAGGAAAAAAAGCAGATTATAATAATAGATAAAACCAATCTTCAAACAGCAGAATTTGAAATTTCAGGAATGACTTGCGAACGCTGTGAAGATCATGTAAAACATAAAGTAAACAAACTTACAGGGATTGTTAATACGACTGTTTCTTACAAAAACGAAAATGCAGTTGTACAATTCGATAGCACACAAACAACAAGAGAAAAAATCACAGAAGCAATTAATTCAACCGGATACGAAACAACAGCGATATTCATCAAAAAATAAAATCACATGAAAAAACTAATTCTATTATCATGTTCACTACTTGCAGTATTAGCGTTTACATTTAATTCATGTAGTAATAAGCAACAGGCAGGAGCCATTTCATTTTATGAAGTGCCTTTAGTATGTGGTGCAGCTCCCGAAATTGGCTGTGGAAGCCGTATTAAACCTCTCTTTATAGATACTGAAAAGGAAAAACAAATCAAAGAATCATGGTCCAACAGAGAAGGAACTGTAATTGCGATTGTATGGAACGAAACAGATAAAAACGCCCGTGAAAATTTAATTCAACCACTTTTTAAAAAACATACCATAGATGCAAAATTGATTGCGGATAGCGATAAGATAACCGGGCTTACCGCAAGCCTAACAGGAAAAGACCAATGGTATAAGGGCATGGATGTTGACAAATTAAGCCTGGAAGAAGCGGGCGTAATTGCAGAAACCATGACCGAATTTGCAAAGAAAGACGGATTGATTAATGTGGAAGAAGCGGCTGCAATTAAAAAAGACATGGAAGATTATTTTAAAAAGGAATTGGTGCTTGTAAGAACGTGTGATGAATTAAAAAGCGAGGAAACACAGGAGAAATGGAGAAAAGATGGGTACAATATTTACGCAAAGCACATTGGAAAGGAAAGAGCAGATTCAGTAAGTGTAAGGTTTATGAAAATACAGGAAGATGCCTGTAAAAAAGAATCTGCCTGCACTAAAGAAGGTAAAAAGGACTGCTGTAAAAAGAAGTAATTATGTCGAAAGAAGTTATATTAAAATCCGTTATTACCTGTCCTCATTGCGGGCATCAAAAGGAAGAAACCATGCCTACTGATGCTTGCCAGTACTTCTATGAATGTGAAACCTGCAATGCAGTGCTGAAACCCAAGCAGGGAGATTGTTGTGTGTTTTGCAGTTACGGATCAATAAAATGTCCGCCTATCCAGGAAAGCGGGAAATCATGCTGCCATTGATACAATAAGGTTAAAAAATGTAGTTATGTGATTGACAACAAGTTGTTTTAATGCTTATATTTGTCCCGTGAGATATTTCAGCTTCATATTATCTATATACTTCTTATGGCTTTCAACAGTAAGTTGTGCTGATGAAACGTATGAGCATGATAACTGCCAGTCAGTTGCTTGTGCCCACATAGCTGCCGGAAATGATAATGGAGATGATTGTGCAGACGATGCTTGTTCTCCTTTCTGTACTTGCAGTTGTTGTCATGGCTTCACGTTAATTTCAAATTTCAGTAATAAAATAATTGTATCAATAGAATCCCCTTCTCTTAATACATATTCCGAAAATCATCTGCAAGAGATTTCCCGATCCATCTGGCAACCGCCTAAAATTTCCTAACCGTTTTTTTGATGAATTAATTGCTAAGGATTAAACTGTCCTGGCTTAAGCTATTGCTGCTTATTCATCACATTAATAGTATTCAACTGTTAGGTTTCCTGTATTTAACTTGGTTAAAAAAAAGAAAAAAGTAACCCTTATGGGTATTATGAAAACAGGGTTTATTATCCTGTTTGTAATGCTTATCCTGTATAGGAATAATTGACCGGGTGATACATTATATTCATCACTTAAATAAATAATCTTGACTGCGAACAGTCAAACAAAAAAATAAACTATGAAAAAATTAATTTTCTCAGCAGCTATATTGGCACTTATCACAGTTTCATCCTGCAACAATGAAGTAGATACAAAAATGTGTGAGGAACACGCAAAGAATTGTCCTAAATCTGAAAATTGCCCTGAACACCCCGAATGCGAAGCGCATGAACAGTGTGCAAAGGATAAGGAGTGCAAAGATCATCCTGCCTGCGCTGCATTTGATAAGAAAAAAGGATCCTGATAATCAAAATAAAACGGAGAGTGCAGTTTCAGTAATCTGAAGCTGTACCCATTCTGTAACCTTAATATTTAAAAATATGATTGATAAACTTATTGGGTTTTCCATAAGAAATAAATTCATCATCGGGCTTTTTACAGTTGCCCTGATTGTATGGGGAGTTTATTCTTTAAGGAAATTACCTATTGATGCCCTGCCTGATATTACAAACAATCAGGTGCAGGTGATAACAGTAGCTCCTACGGTTGCTGCCCAAGAGGTAGAGCGTTTTATAACTGCTCCTATTGAAATTACAATGGCCAACCTGCCGGATATAACGGAAATACGTTCTATATCAAGGTTTGGATTGTCTGTAATAACCATTGTCTTTGAGGATAAAGTGGATGTTTACCACGCAAGGCAATTGGTAAATGAACGCTTAAAACTTGCCGAAGATCAAATTCCAAATGGTTTAGGAAAACCTGAACTTGCACCGGTAACCACAGGTTTGGGAGAAATATATCACTACACGCTCCATGCAGCCAAAGGGTATGAAAAAAAGTATTCTGCAATGGAACTGCGAACCATCCAGGATTGGATTGTAAGGCGACAGTTAGCAGGAACTCCCGGAATTGCTGAAATAAGTGCCTGGGGAGGACAAGTAAAACAGTATGAGGTAGCTATTGATCCGGCCAGGCTCAACAGCATGAATGTTACCATTCCTGAAGTGTTTGAAGCGCTTGAACAAAGCAATGAAAATACAGGTGGCGCTTATATAGAGAAAGGCTCTAATGCTTATTTTATAAGGGGCATAGGGCAAGTTACCAGTCTGGAAGACATTCAAAACATTGTAGTAAAAAGAGTAAATGGAATACCGGTTCTTATCAGCAATGTGGGAGAAGTGCAGTTTGGAAGTGCGCCCCGCTATGGAGCCATAACCCGGAATGGCGAAGGTGAAGTAGTTGCAGGAATTACATTAATGCTGAAAGGAGAAAATTCTTCGGAAGTAATTCAAAATGTGAAAGAGCGTATAGAAAACGTGCAAAAGTCCTTACCTGAAGGTGTAGTGATTGAACCTTTCATTGACAGGTCGGAATTAGTAGATCGGGCTATTCATACCGTTTCAAAAAACCTGATTGAAGGAGGACTAATTGTAATTTTTATCCTGGTATTGCTCTTAGGTAATTTACGGGCAGGGCTGGTAGTAGCTTCTGTTATTCCTTTAGCAATGCTTTTTGCCATTGCCATGATGAATGTTTTTGGAGTATCAGGAAACTTAATGAGTTTGGGAGCTATTGACTTTGGACTTATTGTGGACGGTGCAGTCATTATTGTAGAAAGTATCGTTCATCGAATAACCAGCAGTCGTTTAACTAATGGACAGACTAACTTACTCTCCCGGCAGCAAATGGATGAACAGGTATATGAAGCATCCGTTAAGATTCGTCAGTCAGCAGCCTTTGGTGAAATAATTATTCTAATTGTGTACTTGCCAATTTTGACATTAGTTGGCATAGAAGGAAAGATGTTTAAACCAATGGCACAAACAGTTGGCTTTGCTATTCTTGGAGCGTTGATTCTTTCACTTACTTATGTACCCATGATGTCCGCACTTTTCCTTAGCAGAAAAACTGAACATAAAAGAAACATTTCCGATAAAATAATGGATTTCTTTCATCGCTGGTATGAACCATTGATACTTGGCGCACTGAAATATAAAAAGACCGTGATTATTTCATCCGTAGCATTGTTTTTAATCAGTTTACTTGTATTCTCACGTATGGGTGGTGAGTTTATTCCAACGCTGGAGGAAGGAGATTTAACCGTTGAATTTGCAATGATGCAAGGGACCTCTTTAACACAAATGGTTGAAGCCACTTCAAAGGCTGAGAAAATTTTAAAAGAGAAATTCCCGGAGGTAAAACAGGTAGTATCGAGAATAGGAGCAGCAGAAATTCCCACTGATCCCATGCCTATTGAACGGGCTGATATAATGATTTCCATGAAAGAAAAAGATGAATGGACAAGTGCTGAGAGTAAAGAAGAAATGATGGAAAAAATGGAAGCAGAATTATCCGTTTTAACAGGCGTAAATCTCGAAATGACACAACCCATTCAAATGCGGTTTAACGAATTAATGACAGGGATCCGACAGGATGTGGCTGTGAAACTTTATGGTGAGGATATGGATATTCTCGCAAGAGAAGCGGATGAAATTGCCAAAATAATTTCAACCGTTGAAGGTGTTACAGAACCAACTCTTGAAAAAGTGAAGGGCTTACCACAGATTACGGTTAAGTATGACAGGAGAAAGATGGCTCAATATGGACTTAAAATTTCGGAAGTAAACCGTGTGCTGAAAACAGCCTTTGCCGGAGAAGTGGCAGGGGTTGTTTTTGAAGGCGAAAAAAAGTTTGATATGGTAGTGAGATTGAAAAAAGAACTTCGGAAAGATATATCCGATGTAAGCAATTTATATATACCGCTTGAAGCAGGGACACGCATTCCATTGAACCAGGTAGCTGATGTTCAATTTCAGGAAGGTCCGGCACAGGTTTCAAGAGATGATACCAAACGTAGAATTTTTGTAGGCTTTAATGTTCGTGGCAGGGATGTTCAATCCACAGTGGAAGAAATACAGGGAAAGCTGGAGAGCCAATTAAAACTTCCTCCCGGTTATTACATTACTTACGGAGGTCAGTTTGAAAACCTGATTGAAGCGAAGGAAAGGCTCTCTCTGGCCGTTCCGGTAGCCTTAGCCCTTATCATGCTTTTATTATTCTTCACTTTCGGTTCTATGAAACAAGCCGTACTCATTTTTACTGCAATTCCACTTTCTGCCATCGGAGGCGTATTCGCTTTATGGGCAAGAGGAATGCCTTTTAGTATCTCTGCCGGAATAGGCTTTATTGCACTCTTTGGGGTAGCTGTACTGAACGGAATTGTACTCATAGGATATTTTAATCAACTAAAAAAAGAAGGTATGACCGACATTCTTTCACGTGTGCTTGAAGGTACAAAGGTTAGGTTAAGACCAGTGATAATGACAGCAGCCGTTGCCTCATTAGGCTTTTTGCCGATGGCTCTTTCAAACTCTGCCGGAGCAGAGGTTCAAAAACCTTTGGCTACGGTGGTGATCGGTGGACTTATTTCTGCAACGCTACTCACCTTATTAGTCTTACCTGTTCTCTATATGTTGTTTTCAGGTAAAGAAGAAAAAAAGGATGGGAATGCAACTACCGCTTCTGCCCCTTTAATGATTCTTTTACTTATAGGAGGTAGTTTTCTGATCCCATCAAAAGCTCTTGGTCAAACAAACACTCCCAATGCCCGGAAGATAACGCTTGATGAGGCCATCAGCGAAGCTGTGAAAAATCATCCAAGTATGAAAGCCGCTGGTTATGAAATTGAAGTTCAGCAAAAACTCAAAGGGACTTCATTTGATCTGAACAAAACAAATCTTGGTTTCGAGTATGGACAGATTAACAGCATAAATAACGATACGAAATTCACACTGTCGCAAGGGTTTGAATTTCCTACTGTTTACACCAATAAGTCGGCACTGGCAAATGCTAATATAAAAGCAAGTGAACAGCAATTAAATCTCACGAAGGCCGAATTAATAAAAAATGTTAAGAACGCCTATTATGAGTTTTCCTCTGCCAATGCTAAAAGAAAGTTATTGTTATTGCAGGATAGTTTGTTTAATGATTTTGCAAAGGCAGCGGAGTTGCGGTATAAAGTTGGAGAAAGCAATTACCTGGAAAAAACAACAGCAGAAATGCAGTTAATGGAAGTACGCAACCAGCTTGTTCAGGCAAAGGCTGATTGGCTAATTGCTCAGAAGCAACTGCAAATTTTGCTTAATACACAGGATGAAATTTCTATTGCAGAAGATGCTCCCGCTAAAAGGTCATTTACTCTTTTGCTCGATTCCTCCGCAATTGCTCAAAACCCTTATCTATCCTATTTAAAACAGCAGTTAGAGATTAGCCATTACGAAACTAAAATTGAGCGTTCAAAAATGCTTCCTGATTTTAGCATTGGATATTTTAATCAGTCCATCAATGGAATAGGATTTAATGCCAATGGAACAGAGCAAAACTTTAGCTCTGGTAACCGCTTTACAGGCGTTCAGGCAGGTATTGCCATTCCTATTTGGTTCAAACCACACACTTCAAGAATACAAGCTGCAAAGCTCAATGAAAAAATTGCTGAAAGCAATTTGCAGTCTCAGCAATTAATTATGCAGGGGCAGTTAAATACAATTGCTCAGGAGTTTCAAAAATACCAAAGCACCATAGATTACTATGAAAAGAGCGCACTTCCACAGGCCGAGCTGATTATACAGAATGCAAACAAAGCATATAAGGCCGGTGAAATTGGCTATTTTGAATATCTGCAAAGTTTAAATAGCGGAATAAAGATTAAGACCGATTACCTGAATTACCTGATGCTCTATAACCAATCCATCATTTCCATTGAACTAATTACAGGAGGAAAATAATATGCGAACCATAAATAAAATTATAAAAATGAAAACAAATATATTTTTCATAGCCTTACTCACGCTATCCATGTTATTGAATAGCTGTGGTAACAAAGCGGAAGAAAAAACCGAAGCAGCCGGTGAAGCCCATGCAGAAGAAACCACAGAGGATGTGAAGTTTTTGGAACTTTCTGCCGAAAAGTTTAAAGCATCCGGTGTTGTATTGGGTTCTATCGAAGAAAAAAACATGAGTGATATCCTTAAGGTGAATGGTGTACTGGATGTACCTCCACAAAACTTGATCTCGATAAATGCGCCTTATGGCGGTTTTGTAAAGGAAACGGACTTGTTGGAAGGGACAAAGGTAAAGAAGGGACAAATGATTGCTGTTTTGTCTAATCCAGAATACATTCAAATGCAGCAGGATTACCTTGAAAACAAAGGAAAGTTAGACTTTTTGGAAAAAGAATACCAAAGACAGAAAGAACTGCAAGCAGAAAATGTTACATCCGCTAAAACTTTTCAGAAAGCTGAATCAGAATACAAAAGCACGTTTGCAATAGTCAAAGGTTTAGAGGCTAAACTTGCACTGCTTGGTATTAGTAAAAACAACGTACTCGAAGGTAATATTACCTCTAATATAGTGATTACTTCTCCCATTAACGGTTATGTTACTAAAGTAAATGCCAATATTGTAAAGTTTGTAAACCTACAGGATGTGATCTTTGAGATTGTGGATACAGAGCATTTGCACGTTGAATTAACTGTTTTTGAAAAAGATATTTCTAAGATAAAGGAAGGTCAAAAGATACGTTTTACGCTTGCTAATGATCCGGGTATAGAATTAACAGCAAGTGTTCACCTTATTGGAAGATCATTTGATGAAACACGTAGCGTCCGCATTCACGGCCATTTAGATACAGAAGATCCGCATCTATTACCAGGTATGTATGTGAATGCCGTAATAGAATTAGGAAATGAAAAGGTAAAAGCTGTTCCAAAAGATGCAGTGGTGTTATCAGACGGAAAAGAGTTCATATTTATTCGTAACAAAGACTGCCAGCAGCATCCTGAATGCAGCGCTCACGAGCGTTGTGAGCCGAACGAAAATTGCCCGGAGCATCCCGATTGTGAAGCACATGAAAAATGTGCCGGTAAATCTTGCAAAGAACATCCTCAATGTGCTGCACATGATGGGGAAAGTAAGGCTGATACAGCAAGTGTGAAAAAGGTGGAAGACGAGTATTACACTTTTACTAAAGTAGAAGTAAAAACCGGTATTGCAGATGAGAGCTTTGTTGAGTTGAAATTAACTGAACCCATACCTTCCGGTGCGAAAGTGGTGACAAAGGGAGCTTTCTTTCTATTATCACAAACAAAAATGGGAGGTGCAATGGATGCTTGTGGACACTAAAAAATATTAATACATGGGCAGAGACCTGGTTTCTTTTGGTTTATAACAATAAACTTTTTTCATAGCCAGGTTCTCTTGCCCACCATTATTGAAGAAAATGAAATTTTATACAAAAATACCGGATGGATTAAAAACTTATTATCGGCAGGAACTTGGATTTTATCAGGTTGCTCTTAATAAAGGAGAGTTTTTAAATGCCTGGAAACATTTGGAAAACGCTCATATACTTGGTCAAGCCTATCCCATTGAGCATACAAAGGTACATTGGCTGATGCTAAAATTTGGGTTTAAGATTAAAAGCATCAAAGAGATTGTTGGACAGATACCACGATTAATCTTTGGAGGGATCAAATCCTTTATTGGAAAAATACCGGTTGGAAATACGGGTGGTTCTGATGTTTCAGCATTAAAGCCAATGGAAACACCATCACATTTAAAACAGATTTTAGAAAAATATATAGAATGATAAACACAGATCCTAACCATAAACACACCTACGATGCACAAGGCAATATGACTTGCTGCACCCTGGAGGAAAAGATAGATACCCAAACCGGCCAGCCCATCCTGAGTAACGTAAAGAAACCAGTTCTCCTTGCTAAAGAAAAACCGGCATGGAAGGAATATTTACCCTCCATCATTAGTTTTTTAATGCTGGCAACAGGTATAATAGTAGATAACTTTTTTAAACCGGATTTTTATACGAATGCGGTTCGATTAATATGGTACATAGTCGCTTATCTCCCGGTGGGATTACCTGTAATGAAGGATGCAATAAAAGCCATTTCCAAAGGAGAATTTTTTACAGAGTTTATCCTGATGAGTATTGCCACTATTGGAGCATTTTTTATTGGTGAATATCCCGAAGGTGTTGCAGTAATGCTATTCTATGCAGTGGGTGAATTATTCCAGTCCGCAGCCGTTAACCGTGCCAAGCGTAGTATAAAAGCATTGCTTGATATACGTCCTGATAAAGCCACTGTATTACGTAATGGAACATTAGTTGAAGCTGCACCGGACACGGTAAAGGTTGGAGAAATTATACAGGTAAAGGCGGGAGAAAAAGTAGCATTAGATGGGTTAATGCAATCGGCAGGAAGCACCTTCAATACAGCTGCCTTAACGGGAGAAAGTAAACCAAACTCTATAAAACAAGGCGAAACCGTTCTTGCCGGAATGATTAATCTCGATAAGGTAGTGGAAATAAAAATTTCCAAAGTGTTTGCAGAAAGCTCTCTTGCCCGTATTCTCGACATGGTGCAAAATGCAAATTCACGCAAAGCTCAAACGGAATTATTCATTCGTAAGTTTTCAAAAATCTATACACCCATAGTTGTATTATTAGCTGTACTGCTAACCTTTATTCCTTACTTCTTTGTTGAGCAATATGTGTTTTCGGAGTGGCTGTATCGTGCGCTTATCTTCCTGGTTATTTCCTGTCCTTGTGCATTGGTAATTTCTATTCCACTCGGCTATTTTGGTGGTATCGGGGCTGCATCCAGGAATGGGATTTTGTTTAAAGGCTCTAATTATCTTGATCTTATGACAAAGATCAACACCATTGTAATGGACAAAACAGGAACATTAACCAAAGGTGTGTTTAAAGTCCAGGAGGTAAATGCTGTACGTCTTCCCAAAGAAGAATTTGTGAAAATGGTTGCAGCCGTTGAATCTCAATCAACACATCCCATAGCTAAGGCTATTGTTGAATATGCGAATGTGGGAGATAAGAATGTTCCGGTAAGCAATGTAGAAGAAATCTCAGGACATGGGCTAAAGGCAACTTACAAAGAATCTGAAATATTAGCCGGTAATACGAAACTGCTTAAGAAATTCAACATTGTTTACCCGGCTGAAGTGGATGCGATAACCGATACTATTGTAGTGGCAGCAATAAACAATGAATATGCCGGCTATATTACCATTGCAGATGAATTAAAAGATGATGCGAAAGAAGCTGTTTCTCAGATGCACCAAAGTATTTCAAAAATTATTATGCTTTCGGGCGATAAGCAAAGTGTAGTAGATAAAGTCGCAAAAGAACTGAATATAGTAAATGCTTATGGCAGCCTATTACCTGAACATAAGGTACAGAAGGTGGAAGAATTGAAAAAGGAAAGCAATCGTATTATTGCGTTTGTCGGTGATGGCATTAACGATGCACCTGTATTGGCATTAAGTGATGTAGGTATAGCGATGGGAGCTTTGGGTAGTGATGCCGCTATTGAAACTGCGGATGTAGTCATTCAAACGGATCAGCCTTCAAAAATCGTAACTGCTATTAAAATCAGCAAGGCTACCCAACGAATTGTATGGCAAAATATATCCTTAGCTTTTGGGGTAAAGGCGATTGTGCTGGCTTTAGGAGCTGGAGGATTGGCTACCATGTGGGAAGCTGTTTTTGCCGATGTGGGTGTGGCTTTGCTCGCAATTTTGAATGCCGTAAGAATACAAAGAATGAAATTTAATTGATAAAATAATTGCGTTAAATACCTTTGAGACAGCAGAGAATATCTATTGGCATTAACCACAGGTTTCCAGTTTGGATTTTCCACTTACTTCTAATAAACTTTTTGAATTAAAAAGATTAATTTTACACATGATGATAATGATGCCACCCCGGTTCAGCAAATTCGTACTTACTTCACATATCACTTTCTCAGTTGGCTGGCTTGGTGCGGTGGCTGTATTTTTGGTTCTCGCCATAACTGGTGTGTCCAGCAATGATACTCAATTAGCTCGTGCCGCTTATCTTGCTATGGAATTGAGTGCCTGGTTCATAATTGTTCCATTCTGTTTTGCTTCTTTACTAACTGGTCTTGTACAGGCACTTGGAACTAAGTGGGGTTTATTCAAGCACTATTGGATAATTGTAAAACTTATTCTGACCATTGCTGGCACAATTATCCTATTGTTTCACATGAAGCCTATTAGTTACTTAGCAGGCATGGCAGCAAATACCGCATTCTCAAATAACGAACTACCTGGATTGCGGATTCAACTCATTGCTGATGCAGGCGCAGCCTTATTACTATTATTGGCAATTACAACAATATCCGTGTACAAACCCTGGGGCAGAACCCGATACGGACTACCTGTAAATCAAGAACGGTATGTGCAAGTAGAAAACGGAGGAACAACCAAAAAAAAATCATGGAGATTTTATTTGTTAATTGGGCTTATCAGCTTGATTGTGCTGTTTATCATTATACACCTTCTTGGTGGTGGTATGAGTGGGCATTAATTGCGGCACTGACCCACATGAATTAGAATTTTGCTCCAATACTTACAAAGGCAGTTCTTCCATTTGCAGGCATTAATCCGGGACCAGGATAGCCTCCCGCCCTTCTTGTGAAATAATGCTCATCTGCAATATTATTTATACCAGCTTTGAAGTTATATTTTTTCGCAAATAAATAGGTAAGAGAAACGTCCATTACGGTGTAACCTGGTATCTTACCAACTGTAGCTGTCGCATTTGGCATTTCTGTGTTGACCGCATCAGTGAATACTTCTGCAACCTGATTCATTTGGAAAGTAGCTGACAAATTCTTAAACAAATAAGTTACTCCATATCGTCCGATAGTTTGCGGTGCGTTTTCCATTTGCTTGTCTTCAATAGATTTTGCAGGATCATTGGCAATTGCCGGGTTATTCCACCGGGTGTATTTAGCATCCACATAAGCAAAGGATACATACAAGCGAATGTAACCAACTCGTGAGCTATCAGTAAAAATTCTGATGGGATCAACTTCCACAAAGCTTTCCACACCTTTGCTTACAGATGTTCCAATATTAGTACGGAAGGGCAGGTTATTTTGAGTAATAGTTCCTATACGATTATCATAATTCAAATAAAACCCTCCAATATCAAAACTTAGGTAGTTTTTTATTTTTCCTCTGAAACCAAAATCTGCATTGTAGCCGCTGGCATCTTTCAAATTCGGATCAATAATATCTGTCGTGGCGGAAGGAGTGAGTTCCGAATAAGTAACAGGCCGGTACGATTGACTAAAATTAGCGTAAAAATTAGTAGTTTCTGTTGTTTGAAACTCCGCTCCACATCCTAATAATAAAATATTTCTTTGCTGTTTATTTTCCTGTATTGCTCCGGTTGATGTAGTGTTAATATATCCTTTGGCTGTTGAATTGATAATTTCATAACGTAAGCCGGGAGTTATGCTTAGTCGCTTTCCAATTTTAAAAATATTTTCAGCAAAAAGAGCATAATTTTCTGTAATAAAATTCAAATCCCTTCCCCATTCTTTCCCATTTGAAGTGGCAGAAATAGTGAGGTCAAAATCACTTCCTGTTGTTCCTGTTCCGAGTTGTTTTCGTATGGTTGTACCCCTATAAACACGCACCCCGGCAGCAAGGGTGCTTTTCTGTTTTAATAAATTGTAAGATTTCAAAAAACGGATTTCACTTCCAAGATTGTTGTATGAATCACGGTCAACCTGGCGTGGATTGTATGAGTTTAATGTGGTATTAAAATTATCCGCAACATTTATTGCTTTAGTATAACCAACGCTGTTTCGCTCCGCAATGGTGCTGAAGGCTTTCAGACTGATCTTAGTATTTTCATTGAATGTATAATCAATCGTAAGAGCAGACACATTCCAGGGAGTGCTAAACCAATTACGACTGCGAAGCGATTGTTTGGGATTGACTGCAAATAGCGAATCGGTAAGTCCTCCTGGTTGCTGGCTTTGATAATACATCCGGGTATATTGCAAACCTATATTAAGTTTTGATGATAACGCGAAATTAACCGAGGCATATCCCGTATTGATATTGTATCTGCTGTTTTCTCTCCAGCCGTCAGCACTGCGGTGGTGAAAATACCCGTAATACGACACTTTTTTGTAAGTACCACCAATGGCATTGTAGGAGTTGAACAATCCGTAAGAACCGGTTGTTTGCTGTGCTTCAAAAACAAAAGGTTTGTAAGCAGAACCTTTTTTAATTTCATAGTTGAGTAACCCGCCAAACTGAGGGCCATATTGTAATGAAGCTGCACCTCTCACTATTTCGATCTTTTCAACCGCTTCCATCGGGGGACTGAAATAAGATTCAGGATAACCATACACTTCAGAAGAAATGTCGTAACCATTTTGTCGCACGTTAAATTCCCACGAACGGTTTGGGCTTAGCCCTCTTGTTGAAATACCTACCTGAATACCCGACCCATCATTTTCCCAAATACTCACACCTGGTACTTTTCCAAATACCTGACGGGTATTATTCGTGGAGAGATCCGCATCCAGTAAACTTACTTTTATCACTTCATTTTTTTTCCCGGAATAAATAGCAGTTCCCTGAATTTCAGGAAGGCGCTCTATTTCATTTTTGGAGAGTTTTTCATTTATTTCTATCTCCTGGAGATTTATCACCTTAGATGTGTCGGTCTCTTGTCCATAAGAAACAAAGGAAGATATTAAAATCACAAAGCAGATTAATTTAATTGTATGGTTATTCATGGATTCTATTAATAGTTTTTAGTGAAGGGTTAAAAAAATAATGGCGCAAAGTAACGGTAGGAAAAGTGCGAACACAATACCTTAAATTAGGTATTTAGAATCGTTCTAAATAACAAAAACCCTTACAAGTGGCTGCTTTTCAGAAAGTAAGATCCCTTTAATTACCTTTTGACAATAAAAATATTTTAGGCAGCAAAATAATTTCTATCTTTGTGCGTTACCGCTATATAAAAAAATTTGAAAAAAGCAACTTCCATATTATTAGCATTCGTTTTTTTGATAAGCACATTAGGCTTTTCAATTAACAGGCATTATTGTGGAAATAAGCTAAAGTCCACAGATATATTACTCATACAAAACGATCATATATCCTGCTGTGGAAAAAAGGAAATGCCGAAAGGTTGCTGCAAGAATGAAACGGAGCATATAAAACTTAAAGAAAACTATGCTCCTGCGCAAGCTGTTGATGTACCTGCTTCGGACTTCATCACTTCTTTTGTTTTAGCATTTGTTCAAACATTCAATTTTTCCCTTACAGGTTGTGATATTGCCAATTTTTTTGCAGATTCTCACGCACCACCTGGTAAGGCTGTTTCCCGCACTATTTTATACAGGTCAATCCTTATTTGATTTCTTCATTTCTAACATCAGGTAATAGCTGAACTATTGCCTGTGTTCTTTATTTGTTCCTATACAGGAATAAAATTTCCATTCATCATTTATTCCAATTAATCTAAAAAAAAACTGTAACCAGGCAAACGCCTCAAACAACCAAATGGTCCTGCATATTAAAAATATGGTTTGCAACCGCTGCATCAGGGTTGTTACTGATGAGCTTAAGCAACTGCACTTTTCCGTTAAACGGATTGAACTCGGTGTAGTTGAATTGCTACGTCCATTAACTCCTGAAGAAAAGAATCTATTAAAAGAACGGCTTGTTGAGTTTGGCTTTGAGTTATTGGACGATAAAAAAGCGAAAATGATCGAGCAGATTAAAACACTTTTAATTGTGCTGGTTCATTATAATATGAATGAAAAGCCTCTACACATGCGGTACTCTGATTATCTTGAAAAGGAGATTGGCATGGAGTACAGCAGCCTGAGTAAGCTATTCTCCGAAGTAGAAGGAATTACTATTGAGCAATACCTTATTCTTCAAAAAACAGAACGTATCAAAGAGTTGCTGGTGTATGATGAATTAAATGTGAGCGAAATTGCTTATCAACTTGGATATAGCAGCATTGCCCACCTTTCCACTCAATTCAAAAAAGTTACTGGACACACTCCAAGCGAATTTAAAGGGTTGCATTTCAAACCGCGAAAAACACTGGATAAGGTATGACCTCCCCACGATCATATAAATATTGCCCCTTAATATATAAACAGCAGGAGTTTATACCAGGATACTTTTGTGTCATTAATCAACTTAAAAACAATTTATCATGATGACACACAAGTATATTATCAAAGGAATGACCTGTAATGGTTGCGTAGCCAAAGTAAAAAGCGAACTGCTTAAACTACCGGATGTACTCAGTGCAGAAGTCAATCTGCCACAGGAAGCTGTAATTACAATGCAAAAACACATTGATACAAAAACATTACAGGAAGCAATCAGTAAGGAAAGAAAGTATATTATCACAGAGGACGAGAACGATCACAGCCATCACCAAATCGCAAAAGAGGAAAGTCAAAGTTGGCTGAAAACGTATAAACCTTTATTGCTTATTGCAGCATTTATAACCGGAGTATCTTTTTTAACAAGCTATAATGGTATTGAGCCTGATTGGACAACGTGGATGAATCATTTTATGGCCGGGTTCTTCATTGTATTCTCCTTTTTTAAATTTCTGGACTTAAGCAGCTTTGCGGATAGTTATGCCATGTATGATCTTCTTGCGAAAAAAGTAAAGGCGTATGGTTATGTATATCCATTCATTGAGCTTGCATTAGGCATAGCGTACCTGATCTCATTCAACCCGCTTGTAACAAACATAGCAACCATTGTAGTAATGGGTTTTAGCAGCATTGGCGTAATTCAAAGTGTGCTTAACAAGCAGAAAATACGTTGCGCCTGTCTCGGTGCTGTATTTAATCTGCCGATGAGTACAATAACAATAATTGAAGATTTACTAATGGTCTCTATGGCTGTTGCAACTTTATTAATATGATACAAATTATTAAAAAAATAACGGTTAAACTATTGAATGTATTGAAATACATTTTTTTCAAAAAATCATGTTGCAAATGAGTTCAGAAAAATACATACCTGCCCTTCGCTTCAGTTGGTTAACAAAATTATACAATCCGCTGATTGCCTTTACCATGCCCGAACTCAAATTTAAAAAGGCATTGATTGAACAGGCGCATATTAAGCCTGTACACAGAATACTTGATTTTGGTATTGGCACTGCAACGCTTTCTCTTATGATAAAGAATGCTGAACCGTACACAGAAGTAAATGGAGTTGATGTGGACGAAAAGGTGCTGAGTATTGCAGAAAAGAAAATAAAAGAAGCAAATGCAAATATTACAATTACTAAATACGATGGAGTAAAGCTGCCTTATTCCAATGCCAGCTTTGATCGGGTATTAACAAGTTTGGTATTTCATCATCTTACTGCGGAACAAAAACATAATTCTTTAGTTGAAATAAAACGTGTATTAAAGCCTACTGGGGAGCTGCATATAGCCGATTGGGGTAAAGCATCTTCTGTTTTAATGCGTTCCCTGTTCTTTTTTGTTCAGCTATTGGATGGGTTTAAAACAACAAATGATAATGTAAAGGGATTACTGCCCGCATATATGGAGAATGCGGGTTTTAAACAGGTAGAAATAAAAAAGAATTACGCTACAATTTTTGGAACGTTAACATTATATAAAGCGATAAACTAAAGGTCATGGATGCAACCATGTATAGTAAAACTGATAAAATATTGCTGATGCAACAATTAGATTTATTTACGGAGTATTGTCTCCAGTGCGAATCCCTGCTCCTGGTTTCAGGAAACGAGAATCATATTGGTATTCTGAGAGATTGCGCTGATCTCAATATTTTATTAAGTCAATATATCAAAAGAAGATCTGCATTAGAAAAACCGCTTATAAAATGCTGTATTGAATCCTGGTCGTTATGCTCAATTATTCTTTCGGAATATGTGCATGATTCAACCTTTGAAAGGTGCTATGATGTATGTCAAACTTGTATAAGCGATTTTAAAGATTATTTATAAAATTGAAATGAAAAAGATAATTCTACCTATATTATTTTCAACTGTTATGCTTTGTAAAAGCTATGCACAAACCATAACAGAGCCATGTTATTTCGATAACTACCAACGCCAGCACAAAGCGCAGGTTGACAAATCGGAAAAAATTATTTCCGATGCCATCCGTAATGCACCTGTATATAAAAAATCTTCTTCATCGGGCGGTGTAAAAATAATTCCGGTTGTTGTGCATGTTATTCATAACGGTGGAACAGAAAATATATCTGATTCACAAATACAAAGTCAGATTACTGTACTGAACGAAGACTTTAGGAAGATTACGGGAACAAGCGGTGATGGAAATGGAGTAGATACAGAAATAGAATTTTGCCTGGCAAAGAAAACTCCTGATGGAAAATGTACGAATGGAATTGTTCGGATACAATCTACTTTAACTAATCACCTCACTTATCAGCGGGCGCAATTAAAAAACCTGAGTTATTGGGATAATACCCGATACCTCAATATGTATGTTGTTAAAACAATCAACGGCAGCAGCGGAGTTTTAGGTTATGCCTCTTATCCCGGAGGGCCGCCCGATGAAGATGGTATAGTGGTCAGGCATGATTATTTTGGACGTATCGGCACGGCAGCAACTACACTTGGCAGAACTACCACACACGAAATCGGACATTGGTTTGGTCTGTATCACACATTTAATGGTGGCTGTGGAATTGATACCTGTTCGGACGGGGATTATGTATGTGATACACCACCTGCTATTAATCCTAATTATGGCTGCCCTACGATAAATAGCTGCTCCAACGATTTCCCGAATGTGAATGACCAGGTTCAAAACTATCTCGATTATTCCAATGATGGTTGTAAAAGCATGTTCACTGATGGGCAAAAAACAAGGATGCACACATCATTGACAAGTTTACGCTACGATATTTGGCAGCAATGGAATATTGATTCAACGGGCTGTGATAGTGGTAATGTTTCACCTTCTTGTAATGTAATTGCTGACTTTACCTCAAATGCCCAAAATATTTGCATCGGAAACTCGGTTCTTTTTACCAATAAAACCCTGAACAATCCTTTGACCTTTCAATGGTATTTCACCGGTGGAACACCAGCTACATCCACCGCTTTAAATCCAACGGTTACTTATACTACATTAGGCACATTCCCTGTAAAGCTGGTAGCAACAGGAAGCAGCGGAATGGATAGTGTGATCCAGTCAGCCTATATTAATGTTACCACGCCTCCCGTTGGCCAGGCTTTGCCATTTTTTGAAGGCTTTGAAACATCTGTATTTCCACCAAACGGAATTGTAATTGATAACCCGGATGCGGGCATTACCTGGGAACCTGATACGGTTGCTGTTCAATATGCCGGAACCGGATCCTCTAAAATCAATAATCTGATAAATACCAATTATGGACAATCGGATGCCATGCTATTGCCACGCTTTGATTTTACTACGTTTACCGGCACTCCTTATTTAAACTTTAAATGGGCGTATGCAAAATCGGATATCAATTATTCAGATGAGTTGATTGTTTTGGTATCGAGCGATTGCGGTGTGAACTGGACACAAAAGTTCTATCGAACAGGTACGGCTATGACCACCGGAACAACGCAAACCACGCCTTACATACCTGATACAAATACAGTATGGAAAACTGCGAATGTCAGTTTAAGCACCTATTCCACAAGCACCAATGTGTTAATCAAAATTGTTAACGTAACCGATGGAGGAAATAACCTTTATATTGACAATATTAACCTGGGTGCTATTCCGACAGGGATAGAAGACCATGATGACACAGATCATTCGGTATTGATATTTCCCAACCCGGCAAATACTTCTTTCTCTATCGAATACCAGCTTCTAAAATCCGAAAATGTTTCTTATGAAATAATAGATATTATGGGTAGAAAAATTGATTTATCAGAAGTAGGAAAACAGCCAATAGGTATTCACAAAGTTGCTATTCAGACGACGGGATTCGCAGATGGGATGTATTATGTAAAGCTGAAAATAGGAAATCAAATAATGACTAAAAAGATTTTAATTAATAAATAAGACCATTACCACGTATGAAAAAATTGATATTATTAATTCTACTGGCTGCGTTAACTTCTGTTAGAGCCTTTGGGCAAATACCGAATAACAGCTTTGAAAATTGGTCAACAATCAATGGCTATCAAAGTCCCGACAATTGGGATAACCTGAATCAAATAACTTATGGTAGCGGTATTTATACTTGTGTTAAAGGAACTCCTGGTTATGCAGGCGCATCATACTTGTTCCTAAGCTCAAAAACAGTATCAGGCAAGGGAGTTGTTCCCGGTGTTGCCGTTTGTGGTAAAATTGATACAATGACATACAAAGCTAAATCAGGATTTCCATTTACCAGCCGACCACAATACCTGAGTTATTATATGCAATTTATGCCCTACGATCCAAGCGATTCTTCAAGTGTAAAAATATTATTGACTAAGTGGAATCCAACACAATTACAAAGGGACACGATAGCTTTTGGCGCAAGTTATTTTAATTCAATGGCTCATAGTTGGTTTTATAATAGTACATATTTGAATTACACAAATGGCGACAACCCTGATAGTGCCATTGTTGTGATTTCTTCAAGCAGCAGTATTCCTAAAGACGGAAGTTACATTTATATTGACAACTTACAATTTAATGGAAATGTTATTGGTATTGATGAAAACGATTTCAATTCTAATAGTGTTTCCATTTTCCCTAATCCATCTACCGGAAGTTTTTCCATACACTATATTTTGCCAACCAATATGGAAGTAAGCCTGAAAATCTCAGATGTGTTAGGCCGTGAAATTTACGCTACCGAAACCACTAAACAACCAATAGGACAATATCAAAAAGAAATAAACACTGATTTACCCAATGGCATTTACAACGTTGTATTAAAAGGCGGAAATACTTTAACTAATAAAAAAATGATTATTAATAAATAAACACCACCCCCACAGAGCCATAGCTCTTGCGATAACCAGGTTTAGGGTTATTAAGAAGTAGTTATCTCTGTGGGCTACTTAAACTTAAAATAATATGAAGTTATCCTGTAAAATAGTTGTGCTTTTCATGCTTTTGATTTCATCGGCAAAAGCTCAACACGATCATTCCAGCCATAACCATGATAATGGAGCAACACATGAGCGTAAAGCAGAACCGCCTCATGGTGGAATAATTAAAGATGCAGGTAAGTATCATATAGAAATTGTTATGGATCCTATGGTTGCAACTGAAAAGCTGAACATTTACATTTTAAAGTCGAACCTAAAGGCTATTCCTGTGAAAGGAATAACCGGAAAAGCAACAATCCATTATAACAATGGTACTGAAACGGAGGCACAGTTAATTAATAACGAAACAGATAAGTTGTTCACGAATGTAACTGATGTGAGCAAGCCATTTACGGTCTTGATAACTCTTACTATTAATGATAAACAATACAATGTCAATTACGAATACAAAGGAATAGGCAAATGAAATTGAAACAGGTGTTCATACTGATCGTTTGCCTGAAAGAGAATTTTTCTCAATTCAGGATTTTCATAACAGTATGGCCCTGTTTCATAACTTATAAATAAATATAACATGAAGATAAAACCGAACATTATTATCCTGCTTTTAGCAACCATAACATTATCATCAATGGTTATGGACACGGTACATGAGTACAAAACATCTTCGCTTTGTGATGCACCATTGGTAGGAGGACACACTGGCGCACCAGGTGAAACATCCTGCACCGGGTGTCATGGAGGTACGGCAAATACAGGCCCCGGTATGCTCTCTTTTGATTTAGGGGGCGTTACACAATATGTGCCTAATCAAACCTATACCGGAACGGTAAAACTGAAACAGACCGGAGTTGACAAATTTGGTTTTGTTTCACTTGCCTTAATGAATAGTAATAATACTACAATAGGAGCCTTTTCTTTGATGGATACAATCCGAACAAGATTATTTGTTGACGGCAGCCGGAATTATGTAGGCCATACTCCTTGCGGTGCAGATGCCACTCCTACTGATTCACTACAATGGCAGTTTAAATGGACTGCTCCGGCTACAAATGTGGGTAATATTACGTTATATCTTGGTTCTCTTGCAACCAATCACAATCATGCAACAAGTGGAGATAATACTTATACATCATCCATTGTTTTAACACCATCAACTACCAGCATAAATGAAATTCCAGGCATTGTGTCAGAATTGAATGTCTATCCCAATCCTGTATCCGATCATTTATCGGTTAGTTTTCAAGTACACGTATCCGAATCTGTCAGTATAGAGTTAGTAGATATAAATGGCAGGAAGATAGAGGTATTCAGGCGGGAATTACTGTCTCCTGGCATCATTAAAAAGTCAATTGATATTAAGGATAAAAATATTAAGCCCGGAATTTATTTTATGAAGGTATGGGTGGGAGATAAATTTATTTCAAAAAATATATCAATACAATGAACATCATAAAAAATCATAGTGTAAAAAGGAATCAGATTTTTTACCTGCTATTGGCAGCTATTACATTCTTTTCGGCTTCCGATCTTTTAGCACATGGCGGGCATAAGCATGATGCGAACGTTACTTTGCCTGTGGGAATAAATGACTTTCCTTCTTATCATCCGCTTGCTGTACATTTTCCAATTGTTCTTTTAATAGTTGCAGCCATTATTCAGCTAATTGCTATGTTCTCAGAATATAAAGTATTGCACTATTTGGTAGCGGGAATTACTGTATTTGGATTTATCGGGGCTTATGTAGCATCTTCCATATTGCATCCGCATACAGTTCCTTTAAGCCCGGTTGCAACGGTGCTGTTAGAATCCCATGAAAGGTTCGCATCTTATACCATTTGGCTTTCCGGCATTGCCAGTGCCTTAAAGTTATTTACACTATTTAAAAAGAAAAGAATAATTGAAATATCCACAGCCCTTGTTCTTTTGATTACGGCCATAACAGTATGTGTGGCTGGGCATCATGGAGCGGGATTGGTACACAAATTCGGCATCGGGCCAAAGGGAAATTACTTAGAACAAAACCATAACCACTAAAAATCAATCAAAATGAACTCGAAAATTCACGAATCCCTAAACTTAAAAATTAAAAACATGAGTAAAACAAAATTTTTAATTACAGCAATCTGCGTAAGTATCATAAACATAACAAGTGTATTTGCCCAAAATAAAAATGAGAAAAAAGCAGAGAAGGTTGAAATAAAAACCTCTGCCGTTTGCGGAATGTGTAAATCAACTATTGAAAAAACCTTATCGAAAGAAGAAGGCGTTAATAAATCCAAACTGGATGTTAAAATCAAGGCTGTTGAAGTTTCCTACGATCCTGCTAAGACAAGTCCCGAAAAAATAAAAAAGGCGATAACGATGGCTGGTTATGATGCGGACGATATGCCCGCTGATTCCAGCGCTTACAGTAAGCTACACGATTGTTGTAAAAAAGACGGTAAACATTAAAAATAAACTCTAACCATTAAACTAAAAATTATGAAAACTAAAGCAATTAAATTCAGTTCAGTCATTGCAATGGCAGTATTAGTATGGTCATGTGGAAACAACGAATCCACAGAGGCCAACCATGAATCCGGTGAGCATCAGCACACAGAAGGTGAAGCAGCTTCACCCAGCACTCCGAGTTTAATAGATCCTGTTGTTCAGCATTACATACATCTTAAAAACGCATTGGTCGCGGCAAACTTTGATGAAGCAAAAGCCGGAGCCAAAGCAATGGTGGATGCAGTTAATAGTGCAGACACTTCAGCATTTTCAGCTGAACAGAAAGCGGTTTGGAATGAGCAGGTTGGAAAAGTGAAAGAGAATGCAGAACATATTGCAGAAACACCCGAACTGGCTCACCAAAGAGAACACTTAGGCCCATTAACGGAGGGAATGTATGCTTTGGTAAAGGCATTTGGCGGAGGAAAAACACTCTATTATGATTTCTGTCCTATGGCAAATGATAATAAAGGTGGCCATTGGTTGAGCGAAAACAAGGATATAAAAAACCCTTATTTCGGAGATGAAATGCTTCAGTGCGGAGAGGTTAAGGAAACACTTAAATAACTGATTATTGTCATAATTCGTGCCTTGATTCAAAGTTTAAATAATTAACAATGATAAATAGTTTCATAACCTGGGCGCTTAAAAACCGCATTATTGTACTGCTAATTGCAGCGAGCGTTATCATTTATGGCATCTATGCTGTGAAGAATACTCCCGTAGATGCCATTCCTGATTTATCTGAAAACCAGGTCATCATTTTTACAGAATGGATGGGGCGCAATCCGCAAATTATCGAAGATCAAATTACTTATCCTTTGGTCAGTAATCTTCAGGGCATTCCAAAAATAAAAAACATTCGTGCAAACAGCATGTTCGGGATGAGTTTTGTATTCGTGATATTTAATGATGACGTGGATATTTATTGGGCAAGAACGAGAGTGCTTGAACGACTAAGCTATGCTCAGCGGTTACTTCCAGAAGGCATTACACCCACACTCGGACCGGATGGAACTGGATTAGGCCATGTTTACTGGTACACATTGGACGCACCCGGTTATGATTTGGGAGAACTTCGGGCATTACAGGATTGGTATGTCCGTTTTGCTTTGCAGTCCGTTGATGGCGTGAGTGAAGTAGCTTCCTTTGGCGGTTTTCAACGACAATACCAGGTAGTAGTTGATCCCTATAAACTCCGCTATTATGATATTCCATTAATGGAGGTAGTTAATAAAATTAAGTCGAACAATAATGATGTAGGTGGAAGAAAGTTTGAGCAATCGGATATAAGTTATATCATAAAAGGATCAGGATATATTAAAGACATAAAGGAAATTGAGAACATTCCACTCAAAACAAATAACTCTGTTCCGGTGAGAGTAAAAGATGTCGCAGCAGTTCAAATGGGTGGAGAGTTAAGACTTGGTATTATTGATGAAAATGGCCAAGGAGAAAGAGTGGGTGGAATAGTTGTAATGCGATACGGAGAAAATGCTAAGGACGTGACAGAACGGATTAAAGAAAAACTACCTGATATTGAAAAAGGATTGCCACCGGGAGTAAAGTTCAAAGTCGCGTATGATCGCTCTGATCTTATTGATGCCACCATAGCCACATTGAAAGATGCCGTTATTGAAGAAATTATTGTCGTGGCCATTGTGCTGTTTATTTTTCTACTTCATGTAAGAAGTGCCTTAGTTGTAATTATTACTATTCCGATGTCGGTTCTCATTTCGTTTATTATGATGAGCTGGTTCGGAATTACTTCTAATATTATGTCATTAGCCGGAGTAGCCTTGGCAGTGGGTGATTTGGTGGATGCAGGAATTGTAATGGTGGAGAATGCAATGAAGTCAATAAGTGGTGAGGACGATTAATTTTTTATAAAAAAAACGAAATAGTATGTTATCAAACGAAGAGAGAGAAAAGAAAATTGAGGCTTCATCCAAGTTAATAGGAAAGGCTGTCTTTAACTCCATACTCATTACATTGGTATCTTTCAGTCCCATTCTTTTCCTAACAGGACAGGAACATAAACTGTTTTCCCCTTTGGTGTGGACTAAAACCTTCGCTATGATTGGCTCTGCCTTCGTAGCTATATTCCTTGTTCCTGTACTTATGACACTGTTTTTAAAAGGGAATGTACGGCCTGAAAGCAAGCATCCTGTTTCAAGATTTTTCCTTTGGATGTACAATCCTATTATTCACTGGTGTTTGAAGTGGAAGAAAACAACTCTTGCATTAAGCCTTGCTTTGGTATTGGGAAGTGTTCCTCTTGTGCTTAATCTTGGTACTGAATTTATGCCACCATTAGATGAAGGCTCCCTTCTTTTCATGCCTGTTACCTTACCCGATGTTTCCAATTCTGAAATCAAACGCATCATGCAGGTACAGGATAAATTAATTATGACAGTTCCCGAAGTGCAAAACGTACTTGGTAAAGCAGGGCGAGCCAATACCGCCACCGATAATGCACCTATCAGCATGATTGAAAGTATTATTCTATTAAAACCTCAATCCGAATGGAGAGAAGGTTTTGACAAGAATGATATTATCAATGATCTAAATTCAAAAATGCAGATTCCCGGAGTAATTAATGGCTGGACACAACCCATTATTAATCGAATCAATATGCTTTCTACCGGAATAAGAACAGATGTTGGAATTAAAGTATATGGGCAAAATCTTGATACTATCAATAAGTTGGCTCAACAGTTTAAAAAAGAACTCGAAGGTATGGAGGGTGTAAAAGATTTGTATGTGGAGCCTATTGTAGGAGGTAAATACATTGAAATGAAAGTGAGAAAAGATGAGATTGGTAGATATGGACTTTCTGTGGATGATGTAAATATGTTTATTGAAACAGCTCTTGGAGGTATGAATGTAACAACTACCGTTGAAGGTAGGCAGCGTTTTTCTGTCAATGTGCGTTTTGCACAGGATTTTCGTGATAAGATTGATAAACTAAAACGGATGCAATTGCAAACAATGGATTATGGCCCTATACCACTTTCAGCCGTTGCCGATATTAATATTACCGAAGGCCCGCCAATGATTAGTTCAGAAAATGCGATGCTAAGGGGAACCCTTTTATTCAATGTGCGTGATAGAGATTTAGGAAGCACGGTAAAAGATGCCAAAAAGAAATTGGAAGAAGCTGTAAAGAAATTACCGCAAGGATATTTTTTGCAATGGAGCGGACAGTATGAAAATCAAGTGCGGGCAAACGAGAGATTAAGAATGATTATACCCCTTGTATTGGTCATTATTATGGTTATTCTCTATTTCACTTTCCATACGTTTAGAGAAGTGCTTATTGTTCTTTCCGCTATACCTGTTGCCTTAGTTGGAGGAGCTTATTCCCTGCATTTCTTTGATGTAAATTTCTCTGTTGCAGTTGCGGTTGGATTTATTGCATTATTTGGTGTAGCAGTAGAAACGGGTGTATTGATGCTGGTCTATATGAATAACTCTGTTTATAAAAAGGTCAAAAAGAATCAAAATGAAAACAAATCATTGACAAAACAGGACATAGAAGATGCCATATATGATGGAGCAGCTTTAAGGCTAAGGCCAAAATTAATGACAGTGTTAGTGGATATAATTGGTTTGATGCCGGTTTTGCTGGCCACCGGAACCGGAAGTGATGTAATGAAACCTATAACAATTCCATTTGTCTTTGGATTAATTACATCCACCTTATTCGTTCTTATCGTATTGCCGGTTTTATATGCTTTAGTGAGAGAGTACGAATTAAGAAAACATGGAAAATTAATTGTACAGGAATTTGAAGATTAATATTCAAAAGATATAAAGATGTTTAAAGCAAAAGAATTAATAATAGGAGCAACAATTATATTCTGCTTACTATTTTTCCCGGATAAAATCTCTGCCCAGGTTTTAACGATTGATAGCATATTAACTGCTATTGAAAAAAATCATCCTGAGCTGAAAATGTATGATGCCCAGATTAATGCTTACAACGCTTATGCAAAAGGAGCAAAATCTCTTGAACCTCCCCAAGTTGGTGCAGGTTTTTTTATGACACCTTATAATGTTTCTATGTGGAAAGGAGAAGGCTCACATACTGGTTCTCCTGGCATGGGTTCATTTATGATATCCGCACAGCAAATGTTTTCTAATCCTAAAAAACTAAATGCTAATTCCACTTACATGCAAAGTATGTCAAATGTTGAAAAGGAGATGAAAGGGACTACAAAAAATGAAATGTTCAGCATGGCTAAAATGAGCTATTATGAATTGCAAGTGATGAAAAAGAAAATTAAAATCCTGACGGAGAGCGAAGAACTTTTAAGCTATATCATTCAATCAACCGAAATTCGGTACACATACGGAATGGATAAGCTCAATGCGTATTACAAGGCTAAGGCAATGCTTGGTGATATACAGCAAATGAAGATTATGACAGAAACAGAAATCAGGCAGAAGATGATCGAATTAAACACGCTGATGATCCGAAATCAAGAGTTAAAATTTGATATTGATACCACTTTTATTTTAAAGAATTACGAAACTTCCATTACAGATACAACGATCATTACAACCAATCGTAGCGATTATAAGGCATTATCTCAAAATGTTAATTTGCTCACGTCCAAACAGCTTTATGAACGCTCTAAGCGCCTACCCGACTTTGGAGTAAAATACGATCACATGCTGGCTTTCGGCTCACAACCGCAGCAATTCAGTTTGATGGCCATGATTACCATTCCCATTGCGCCCTGGTCATCCAAAATGTATAAATCCTCTGTTTCAGGACTTAATTATGAAATAGAAGCTATAAAAAATCAGCAACAATCGTTAGTTAATGGTGCAGGAGGAATTATTAAAAGCATACAATCACAGATCAAAAATAAAAAGCAACAGATAGAGCTGTATGAAAAAAATATAATCCCTTCTGTGAGAAAAAATTATCAGGTTACGCTACTTGCTTATGAACAAAACACAGAAGAATTATTCATGGCATTGGATGCATGGCAAAATTTGAAAGTAGCTCAGTTGGGATACTTTGATCTAATGAACGACTTGCTCCAGCTCCAGGTACAATATGAAAAACAATTGGAAATAAAATAAATAATGTCAAACCTCAAAATCAAAAGCAAAAATGGAAACACAAAACAAAATCGTTTCAATGGTAGCCTTAGTAGGGTTACTTAGCTTAGGCTCGTGTCAGAAAAAACCAATGGCGTGTTTTGATGCAAGTCCAACAACAATCAGTACTGGCCAGTCAGTAAGTTTTACAAGCACCTGTTCAATGGATGCACACCATTATGAATGGGAGTTTGGAGATGGAGGAACATCAATGGATGCAAATCCATCTCATACTTACAACACTGCCGGATCCTATACTGTCAAGCTGAAAACAATGAGTAAGAATAGTAAAAAGATGGATGAAACCTCTAAAACTATAACTGTAAACTAACACGATCATGGAAAGAAGGGATTTTCTTCGCTTTTCGGGAATGGGGGCTGCTTATGCTTTACTGGCAGGCAGTGCCCCGTTTCTTCTTACCTCATGCAGGAAAGATAGGATGATGGATATGGGTGGTGGCCCCGTAAATGTGATAGAAGGAGCTTTTGACTTTCCATTGCCAATTCCAGCTCTTAGCAATGGACAAGGTAGTTTAATAACCCAAAACACAACACACTCTATTTTCAATGGAAAAGTTTCAAAGGTGCTTGGTTATCAGGCAGGCTCTATACTTGGCCCTACCATTAAATTAAATTCAGGAAGCACAGTAAATCTTAATTTACAAAATAGTTTATCTGATCCAACCAATATCCATTGGCATGGTTTGGTAATTCCTGCCAACATGGAGGGGCATCCTGAAGATATTTTACAACCTGGTTCATCTTTCAATTATAATTTTTCAGTAAGTCAGAGAGCTGGAATGTATTGGTATCATCCACATCCGCATGGCTTCACTGCAAAACAGACATTTAAAGGACTGGCAGGAGTTTTCGTAGTAAATGATGCTGAGGAACAAGCTCTAAACCTACCATCAGGAATTTTTGAAATACCTCTTGTTATTCAGGATAAGCGCATTTTTCCTGATTATGCGTTAGATTATTCACCTCAGATGGGCGAAGTAATGACGGGCTACATGGGGCAATACATCACTGTAAATGGAGTGTATTCACCATATCTGAATGTGAACAAACGGAATTATAGGATAAGAGTTTTAAATGGATCTAATGCCCGCATTTACAATATTGGCCTTAGCAACAATGCTTCATTTGCTGTTATAGGCTCCGATGGTGGATTGTTAGCAGCTCCGCAAACAGTCAACTCTTTGATTCTTGGCCCCGGAGAACGGGCTGATTTGATAGTAGATTTTTCTTCTTACTTATTAGGTACAGATATATTCCTTATCAACAAAACATTCAGTGCAGGTGAAGCGCAGGGTACTCAGGAATTTAAGATGATGAAATTTACCGTTTCACAGAACGATACAGATACTTTTTCCTTACCGGGAACTCTGTCCAGCATCAATCTTATCCCTGAAAGCAGTGCAACTAAAACAAGAATATTTAATATTTCCAATGCCGGAATGGGAGGACATGGAGGACATAGCGGCATGAGCATGAAAGGAATGCACAAAATTAATGACAAAATATATGATCCTAATCGGATAGATGATACTGTACTGGCAGGTGCAACCGAAATATGGGTATTTGATAACTCAACGGGAGACGAACCTCACCCTATGCACATTCATGGTATGCAGTTCCAAGTACTTGACAGAACAGGAGGCAGAAACGTATTGATACCAACTGAAAATGGATGGAAAGATACGGTGATGGTTATGCCTAAAGAGAAGGTTCGTGCCATAATGACTTTTCATCAGAATAAAGGAAAATACGTTGTTCATTGCCATAACCTCGAACATGAGGATGATGGAATGATGTTGCAATTTGAAGTTGTTTAATAAATAAAATAATAAAAATGAAAAAAATACTTTTTGTAGTAGTAGGTCTTGTGATAGTCAACAGCGTATTTGCACAATCTAAATTCCGATTTGGAGTAGCTTATAACCTAAGTGCTTCCACAATCATATCTTCCGGCATGTCAGGTATGCATTCAGGCATGACGGCTAATGCTCAAATGAATCCTGATCTCGGACTGAAACTTAATCCGGGAGCATCCCTCAGAGCGGAATATTTTTTTAATGATAAATGGGGTATGTATCTCCAGTCAGGCTACCAGCAAAAAGGAGGGATTTTTAAAGAATACATGGACGATTATAAACCCCGTTACCGGCTTAACTATTGGGATGTGAATTTGGGCGCTCAGTTCAAAACAAAAGGGATTATGAAGGGCCATCAGTTTTTAACAAATCTTGGAATAACCCAACACACTTTATTATCAGCAAGCCGTGTATATGATACGGGAAGTGATAACATAACAGATGAGTTTAATTCCAATGACATAGGCGTTTTTCTTGGAATAGGAGGTAATATTCCCATGTTTGAAAAAGATATTTTCCAGCTTTTGTTGTTTGGAAATTATAGTGTTACGCAAATATATTCGGGCAACTTCGAGATGAATGGAATGATGGGTAAAAATCTGTTATTCGGTATTCAACTGAGTTACCTTATAGGTAAACCCGCAAGCAAAGAATAAAATGAACATAAAAAGTAAAATATTATTGATGTCATTTTGTGCATTAATTCTTGCCTGCAACAATGGTAAAGAATCAAATAATGAGCATGAGAATCATTCAACTCAGGAACAAAAAGTATATACCTGTCCCATGCATCCGGAAATAATCAGAAATGAACCGGGGCAATGTCCGATCTGCGGAATGGATCTGGTGGAGAAAACGACAGATGGACAGAAGGCAAATAATAAAGACCTGGAGCTTCTACTAAAACCTACTAATCAATACGTAATTAGTCAGGTTAATACTGCCAGTCCATTGGAGAAATCATTATCCACAAATATTTTTGCTATGGGATATATTACATACGATGCAAATCAAATCAACACTATATCAGCAAAAGTTTCCGGCAGGATTGAAAAGCTATATGTAAAATATAAGTATCAACCAATTAGCAAAGGACAAAGGCTGATGGATATTTATAGTAAAGACCTGGAAACAGAACAGCAAAATTTACTTTTCCTTTTGAAAAATGATTCGGAAAATCTTTCCTTAATAAAGGCTTCTGAACAAAAACTTTTGCTTCTTGGAATAACCCCGGAACAAATCAATCAGATAAAATCATCAGATAAAACATTTTATGCAATAACCATTTACAGTCCCTATGCCGGCCATCTACATGATGTAATGCAGACAAGTATTCCCATTAATGATAGGACTGGAATGAAAAATGAAAGCATGACTTCTTCAACAGCACAAGAGTTGGAAATAAAGGAAGGAATGTATATCTCCAAAGGACAAACCATTTTCAATATTTATGATATACAAAAAATATGGGCTGTACTGAATATATACCCGGATGCTCAAAGTTCTATAAAAAAAGGTCAAAAGATAAAGTTAGAGATCGATGGATTAAAAGACCGGGAAGTGGAAGCTACAATAGATTTTATTGAGCCGGTTATCAGGGACAATCAAAAAAATATTACTGCAAGAGTATATCTGAATAATCCTTCAAACGAAATAAAAGTCGGAGCGATTGTAAAAGCGAAATCGAACAAACAGGAACACAAAGGTTTATTCGTTCCTGCTTCGTCAATTGTGAACTTAGGATTAAACAATATTGTTTTTGTGCATCAAGACGGTTTGTTTAAAAGTCAAAAAGTACAGACGGGTGCACGTTCGGGAGAATGGACTGAAATTATTTCCGGGATCAGCAAGAATGACACAATTGCACAGAATGGTCAATTGTTGATGGACAGTGAAAGTTTTATTAAAACAGAAAATAAATAAAATGCTGAAAAATATTTTAAATATTCTATTGCTTGTTTTCTTTATTTCCTGCGGGAGAAAAGAAGAAAAAACAGCGAATGATGTGTATTATACTTGTTCTATGGATCCGCAGGTAGTCGAATCAAAACGGGGCAATTGTCCTATTTGTAAAATGCCTCTAACAGAAGTGAAAAAAGGGCAGATGCAAAACAAGGATGAACTTCAGCTCAGCGACCAGCAAATTCAATTGGGGAATATTACAACGGATTCACTTCGGGAACATTTACTTGGAGAGGATATTTTATTGACCGGAACCATTCGTCCTAATCAGAATACACTTGCAAGTATTAGTTCAAGAGTGATGGGAAGGATAGAGAAATTATACTTTAAAACTACCGGAGATATTATTTCCAAAGGTCAACCCTTATATGAAATATACAGTGAAGATCTGAATTTAATAATTAAGGAAATGCTTCTCGCTGCCGAAAAAAAGAAATCATTAAAAAATAATAATGTTGATTATGATAAAATATTTCAAAGCACAAGGAATAAACTTTTGCTGTATGGACTTACCGAAGAACAAATAACAAAAATTGAAAGTGAAAATATTCAGCCGTACACAATAAAAATACTAAGTAAGATTGATGGTATTATTTATTCAGTTGATACTAAAGAAGGAAATTACCTGATGGAAGGAGGGGATGTTTTTCATTTAGCTGATTTCTCAACTGTTTGGGTGGAAGCCCAGGTTTATTCTGATTATATGAATGAAATTAAAGCGGGAATGGAAGCCAAAGTAATGTTTGCAGCTTTTCCTGGAAAAGAATTTTCAAGCCAACTATCTTTTGTAAATCCCGAACTTAATCCATCTTCAAAGATTAACATAATCAGGGTGGAAATTCCGAACTCAAACGGAGATATAAAACCAGGTATGCAGGCATACGTGAGCTTATTGCTTAAGCAGAAAAGCGCTCTTTCCTTACCTACTGATGCTGTAATAAAAGATAGTAAAGGCTCTACGGTATGGCTACAAACTGCGAATAATAAATTCAAAAGTGTGATGGTTCAAACCGGCCTTGAAGCCAATGGATACACAGAAATTTTGCATGGGTTGAATAAAGGAGATGTTGTTATTGTTTCAGGAGCTTATTTACTGAACAGTGAATACATTTTTAAGAAAGGGACTGATCCTATGGCCGGGCATGAGGGTATGAATATGTAATATTAATTATAATGGGACAAACTACTATTCATATTAAACACATGTGTTGCAGCAGGTGCATTGCAACTGTAACACAGGAATTAGTAGCTCTTGGATTAGAAGTAAATTCAGTTAAATTGGGAGAAGCAATTTATACGGAATCTTCAAAAGTTAAAACTGATTTAATTGGTAATAAATTAAAAGCTCATGGATTTGAAATAATAACGGGCGGTGAGGAGCAATTGGTAGAATTAATTAAGACCACCATAATAGAATTAATACATCACTCGGAAACTTTACAAGGATTGAGTTATTCGGAATACCTGGTAAAAAAAATCAGAAAACCATATCGGTATTTGAGCCGGATTTTTTCTACCCATAAAAAAACAACAATAGAGAAATATATCATTCTACAAAAAATTGAACGGGCTAAAGAGCTGATAGAATATGGTGAATTGACCTTTTCTGAAATTGCCTATCAATTAGGCTATAAAAACTTACAGCATCTTTCCACCCGGTTTAAAGCAGTAACAGGCATTTCCATGACGAGTTATAAAGAAGGAAAGAATGAAAACAGAAAATTTATAGATGAGATATAATGCTGATAAATCGAAGATTTTTGTCAAATGGCGTAACCTCCAAAACAGCAAGATGCCGTATATTTAGCTGATTTTGGAGTTGGACTATTATTTTTAACCTTATTACCATGAAAAAAACATACTTAATTCTAATGGGGATGCTTTTGATGATGGGCATGGCATTTTCCCAAACGGCAGTCAATTTTACTGCCAACGATTGTAATGGCAATTCACACGACCTTTTTACTGAATTAAATTCAGGGAAAATAGTTGTGATTTCTTTTGTAATGCCTTGTGGCACTTGCATAGCACCAACTTTGGCAGCTGATGCTGCTGTACAAAGTTACGCATCCTCTAATCCGGGACAAGTACTGTTTTATGTATCTGACGACCTGGGTACAACCTCTTGCTCCACATTGAATAGTTGGGAAAGCACCAACAGCATTACCTCAGATGCAACCTTTGCGAATACGGCTGTAAAAATGAGCCAATACGGTACTGGCACAATGAATAGGGTGGTAGTTTTGGGTGGAACAAGCCATACGGTATATTATAATGTAGGTAGTGGAGTTAGTCAAAGTGCTATACAAAGTGCAATTAATACAGCCCTTTCTGCAACAGGGATTAATGATAATTCAAAAGTGGATTTCCAACTCAGTATATTCCCCAATCCGGTTACAGATAAATTTTCGGTTACGTATTCTCTTTTACAGTCTGACAATATAAAATTAGAAGTTGTAAACCTTCTTGGAGAAAAAGTGAAAGAGATTGTAAGTGAAAAACAAAGTGCAGGACAGCATGAATCATCTGTTGGAACGGAAGATATGAATGCAGGTGTTTACTTTTTAAAAGTAACGGCCAATGATTTTTCGCAACTTGTAAAGTTTACAGTTTCACACTGATTTTTTCATAGTGAGTTTTGGTTTGAACCTGCATTGTGCAAAACTGATGCAGGTTTTTTTATAAGAAAAACATGAAGCATTTAATTTTTACCATAGCCCTCGCAGCGTTTGCAGAGCATATACACGCTCAGGGATGCTGCTCAGGAGGAAGCGGCAGCCCCATTGCAGGTGGTGCATCGCAAGGAGTTTTGCAAGAGAGGCAAATGGAAATTTCCAGTAACTATCAGTATATAGGCACAAATAAATTTCTCTATGAGGATATGGATACGACAAAGCAATTTGACTATTTGAGTAGCAATTACATCTATACCCGATTGGCCTATGGCCTTACTAAAGATTTTACAATGTCTGTTGAATCCGGTTACTTTATTAATAAAACTCAAATTGGTTTAGACAAAGCGGATACAATAAAATCATCTGGAATTGCAGATCTGATTTTATTTCCAAGATATGATATTCTAAATCGTACAGAGGAATCCAAGCGCACAGAAATTACAATAGGCTTAGGATATAAAATTCCATTGGGCAAACACAATGATTCTACGGTTGTTTATACCGATCCTACAACAGGAAAAAAATATTACACTACATCTCCTCCCACAGTTCAGCCTACAACCGGCTCACAGGATTTTATTTTTTATGCCTTCTTTTTCAGAGGCTATTCATTGAAAAACTTTAGAATATTTGCCAATACCTTGTATATAAAAAAGGGATGGAACTCATTAGGTGAAAAATTCGGTGATTATGCCAGTGTAGGTTTATTTGCCAGTAAAACTTTCTTTGAAAAGTTAGGTGTAACACTTCAAATAAAAGGAGAATGGATTGGTAAAATGCAGGCTGATAAAAATGTGGATTTATTGGCTTTGTATAACGTTGATATTACTTCTACCGGAAGCAGAAAAGTGTTTTTTGTTCCTCAGCTAAATTATACCTACAAAAATATTACGGTTTTTGTTTTAAGTGAGATCCCGGTTTATCAATATGTAAATAACATACAGATAGCTTCACAATATCAATTAACAGGGGGGCTTGCATATCGTTTTTTTGTTAAAAAGCCTTGAAATAGAAGGTTTTTTAACGTAACTTTTAAGCCGTGAAACGTAAATACTAATAAGATTTTTGTTTATATATTTCAAGCAAATTTCCATCGGCTATACCTAAAAGATTAACAAATAAATAATTCAAAGATGAGAACACAAAATTTGATAAAAGCAATAACTCTGTTATCATTGTTCATTGCGCTCTATTCCTGCAAAAAAGAGGATGCGCAGCATCACGAAAATTCAACTCCGGTAAGTCATCAGGAGAATGTAGCATCAGCAAACTCCATGCAAGGTGAATTAAATCACATGTCTCATTACAACGATTCACTGGCTCATCACAGTACAAACAATCATCACATATCACATTACGATAGCCTTTTCTGGCATCACGATTCCTTGTTTTGGCATCACCATACTCAATACCATCATAATGATACGGCTCATCACGTTCATCATACCCAAAGCCATCATCACCAAGTAGATTCCTTGCATCATCACCATCATGATATTTTGGATTCTTTAAATCATTTGCCTCATCATCATAATCATTAATTATAGTAAATTTTTCTAAGTTCGGCTATGCACAGCTTTTGATGATGGGTAGCCTTAAGCTGCATAATATATAATGCATAGGAATGAGATTGATGAAAAACATGTAGAAAGAATTGAGTTCTACCACTCCTGGATGTGGCTTGATAATGGAATTTTATTTGGAAAGTATAAACCCAATTTGATTATTGATCTTCAAGTTGCGAAAGATATTATCCGTGACAGGAAAACTCTTTCAAGAAACATTACAAGGCCATTCCTTATTGATGTTACCGAATTATTATCAGTTGATGCAACTGCCAGAAATTATATGGCAAGCGCTGAAGCCTGCGAATTTTTAAATGCAGGAGCTATATATACTCAAAATAAGCTGATGGCTTTCATGGGTAAGGCTTTTATTTTACTTGACAGCCCACCGATACCATCCAAAGTATTTAGCAATAAGCAAAAAGCAATGAAATGGCTGGAGCCTTTTAAATATCAAAATTAATCGCCTTCTGCTATTAGGTTTGGAAGGAAGTTAAGTATAGCTTGGTTCTTTTCGTATTCCAGCACCTTTTCAATATCTTTTAGATCCTGTTCATCTATAACTACGGCTTTTTCAATGGCGCTGTCGGTTATTTTGGTATCAAATTGCAACTTTAACGCTCTCATATAATCCCGTTTAGCAAGATCAAATTCCCCTTTATTAAAGTGACAATCACTTTTAAGATAATAGGCACTTACATCAGATGGCATCTCATTGATTATTCGCTCAAAATCAGTAATCGCCTTATCATATTTCTCCGCCAGGTTATACAATATGCCCCGTGTACGAATAATATCAATATTATTGGGTTCTTGCTTTAATTTTTCATTACATGTATCTATAAAACCACAGACCATTTTTTGCCTCCATAAAATTCTTCTCATAATCTGTATTATTTGACTTCGTTTATAATCATAACTACTACTGCAAACATTATTCCTGTTAAAAATGTACCTATACTCATTTTGACTGTGCTTAAAAGTGATCGTTTAAAATCATTCTGAAAAAACAGATAAAAAAACAGCAAGTTTAGCATAAATACTGTAAGTATAAATACTGATACTAACATACCTATTTTATCACCGTTAATTGTCAAATTCGTGTTAAAACTTTCATAGGTAAGAAATGCAGCTATTTTGAACAGTAAAATATTAAAAAAAGCTGTAAGCAGGAAATTCAGAGTAAGAAATATAAGTATTTGTTTTAGCGGAGGAATCATCATGGTTATATGTATTTAATCGGTTACATAAACAAAAATGGGGTATGTCCCCCGTTCCAGGTACATACCCCTCCATGATAAAATATGGTGGGTGCGTTACCCTGACAACATTTACCAAGTAAGAAGGTTCCGCGAGGACCCAACCCCAAAGCAAATGAGCAAGGACGCACCCATATAGGTGCATTCCTTGTCATTTGCCTTTGAGGTTTTAAAATTTCGCGGATTTTCTTACTCAGGCAAGCGACAATGCGCTATAAATTAATTCATATAAATTTTTACATCATTATTATTTTAATTCAAATTTACGAAACTTTCAGTACTTCTTAGCGGATTAAAAATTCATAACCGTTTTTACGGCTTCTCCCACTTTTTGTTTGTTCATCCAATGTCTTTGATAATTAATGGTGGTTTGAATATCTGAATGTCTATAAATCAACTGTAATGTTTGAATAGGTATTTTATCTCCTGAGAGATTTCCGAAAGTATGTCGGGCAAGGTGATTATTTAAACTTTTTTTAATCTTGGCTTCTTTAGCAAGTTCTTTCAACCATATATTATAAATTCTAATGGCATTTTTTAGTTTTACTTTAACGTCCTTTGAATCATCTAAATTTGCTTTAGCCATTTCAGGAAAGATATATCCTTTATTTTCTTCCTTGTATTTTTCATAGTATTTTAATATCCTTTTAGCTCGATCAACGAGAGGAACCTCTACTGGTTTATTGTTTTTTCCCATAACATAGGATAAAGATTCCGGGTTAATTTGTTCCCATTTCGTTTTAAGAACATCACTAATCCTTGCTCCACCCCAGCATAAAGATAAAATCCATGAATTTTTCGCATGAATCCAGGTGTCAGTTCTTTCTTTAAGTTTTGCCTTTTCCAATGCCACAACCTCATCTTCCTCCAATGCGATTTTTTGACTTTCAGGCATACGCATTTTGTAACCACTTTTTCCGCTAAAAGGATAGTTTTCCCTTGTGATGGCCTTGGCCTCAATCGCTCTGTTATAAACTGTCCTAATTACATTCATGTGGTTGAATACACTTCTTTCAGAGTGTTCGTTCTCTACCTCTAAATAAATAGCAAGATTTCTGAGAAAAGAGGAAGTAATAGCGCTGAATTTAATATCCTTATTTACTACTTTTCTAAAAAGTGATTTTTCAGGATCTCTTTCCAATCCGGGAAACTCATCGTCAAAATCTTTGTCATAAAAAAACGACCAAATATTTTTCCCCTTGCCATCTAAGGAAGTAGCCTCATGGTGCTGATTTTTCTTAAATTGTTCCTCAACATAGTCGCTGAAAAAGTCAAAAAATGTTTCTGAGCTTTTTACATCTTTTAAAATATTGATAATTTTTTCCGGGCTTAAATCACTTTTCCCTGATTCATATTGAAGGATTAGATCAGCAGCAAGGGAATCTTTAGCCTTGATAGTATTATTAATCCTTTTATAATGTTCGTGAGTGCGGTTGACTAACTTATTGGCTGCATCCCACTGACTTTCTAAAACATTTTCTATAAAAACAAATTTATGCTTTCGATCAAAAGTTAAGCGCAGAGCAACAAATCTCGAACCGTCAGATAGTTTCTTGCCTTTAAATAGTACGATTTTAGATGATGCCATATTATTGAATTTTAGTATCGTTATATTCTTGTTCTAATTCACTCCATCGCTCCGCAATCAGATTATTTATCAACCTATACTGTGGATGGTTTCGTAAAACTTTCCCTCTGTATGAATCCCAATGAATCGAATTAATGCTTTTCTTTAGGAAAAAATACTTGACTTTTCTATCTTTCGTCACTTTAATTGCAAGGGGATGTGAACCATCCTTTAGTTTTTTGCTTTTATACAGTATTACTTTAACAGATGCCATTATGTTTACTTTAAAAACGTTTCGGAAACAAATATACGATTATTGCGGAAACTGGTTTCCACATAGTTTCCACAACTTGACTTTTTTAACCGATTTTAACCAGTTTAAACCAATATTCAAAATCATTGATAATGCTGATTAAATCAAGATATATCAACGGTTTGAAACGATTTGAAACTTTTAGAAGGGGTGATATTGTAGGGTTCATAACCCGGAGGTCTCGGGTTCAACTCCCGATCTCGCTACAAAGCCCCTTAATGGGGCTTTACTTTTATAATGCATTACGTTTATTTATTATACTCAATCCGATTTGAACGATTTTATGTCGGATATACTTCTAATATACAGGAACGCATAAAACAACATAATGTCTCAAAAGTAAAATCTACAAAAGCTTTTGTTCCCTGGACAATGGTTTATTTTGAAAAGTTTGAAATAATGGAGGGTGCTTTAAAAAGAGAAAAATATTTTAAGACCGCTGCTGGAAGAAGGGGTACTCAAAGAAATTAAAAAAAGGGCTCGGGTTCCCCGCCCGAACGACTGACGTGTTCAGTCGGGCAGGAACTCCCGATCTCGCTACTAAAACCACCTCAGGTTTGAGGTGGTTTTTTTATGAAAAAATTTACAGTATACATACTATTTATATTCTGAAAATCGCAATCGGCTTTATATTGGCTTCTCTTCCACTTGCCTTGAAAAATTTTATAACTGATTAATAAAAATGAGCGTTTGGTAAACATTCATTATCACAGTGATTTTAAATATTCAACCAGATCGCCTTTCTCAGATGCAGATAAATTTAATTTTTTACAGTCATTATAATGATTTACTACATCCATTAATGTTGCAAAACGCCCATCATGATAAAAACCGCCCTTTGAATGCGCCCATAGACCTTTTAGTCCTTGAGTTACGTACGTTTTGTCTGGTGAGCGGTTCGACTGAAAATCGTCAATGCATATATCTTCCGGTTTATGTGTATTCCACCCGGGTTCAGTAAATAATGGTGGGACATGGCATGTTGCGCATTGCGCTTTTCCATTAAAAACGCTTTCTCCGCGTTTGGCACTTTCTTTATTAAAACTACCATCAGGGGATTTAGGAGCAGGAATTGCCAGTTGATAGAATTGAAGTGCTGCAAGTTTATCGCTTACCATATCAGGATTACTTCGTTTGTTTCCAAAGCCTGCTTTAGCTGCAACAGGATATTGCTTTTCATCCATTAACCTTTCATCGTAAAAATTTCCTTGACCTACTAATTCAAGATTAGCTACGTAAGCATTCCAATAGGTAACATTTCCCCATCCGCCTGTCCAGGTATGTAAATTATGTCCTGCATGACCAAATGCTTCGGGAATTAATGTTGCCCCTGATTTTCCATCAGGACGGAACGCTTTGCCATCCAAATTGAGTTCGGCATCAAATTTTCCCGGCCCCCAACTCGCAAGAACTTTTTTAACAGTGGCATTATCAACTCCTAATAATTTTTCATATACACTTAAATCAGGGGCCATTGAAACAATAGCACCTACATTTAAATCCCTGTTAGGCCATCCATCTAAACGGCTTCCTATTCCTGTAATATTATCAACAGTAGAATGACACGAAGCGCAAGTCAATCCAATTTTTTCTAGATTTCCTTTTCCATCAAAAGTACCAACAACCCCTAATACTGCATTCGCTTTTATCAATTGAAGTGTAACCCAAGGATCATCCAAAAATTTTCCCTCTTTAATTTTTTCTCTTAAAACATTTGGCAGTATATCTAAATCAACCTTTAATCCTGCCGCTAACGCTGCTTTTGGGGTCAACCCTTCTCCGTTACCGCCATGTTTATTATCCGCTATTGCTTTATGAAGTTGCAATTTGTCCGTCCAAAAAGTCTCATCACCAAAAGTTTCAAAACGGAATACGGCTTTTCCCTTTTCTAACATTTCATCTGCATTACTTTTAATACTTCTATCAAAAGCATTTGGATTTCCTGATTCATCAGGAGATTTCCTTAGTTTTTCATGGGTACATTGAACAAATACCATTGAAATGTAGATGAAAGTCAAGACTGAAAGAACAAGAAATAATTTATTTTTCATGATTAATTTATATTAAAACATTTAAATTACACTAATCGAAATATCCACGAACAAAATTATCTGACTACCTATTAAATATTTTTTAAAATCGTTTATTGGGGTATTAAAATAGTTAAGTCCTGCTTTTTCAGTGCTATGATCACATTAAAAAAAATCCGCACTAATATTTGTATTAATCAAACTCTTGGCCCCTTTTGATTCGTAAGTTTTTTACTAACAAAAACAATATTTTTTTATGATAACAGCAAAAATAATCCGTCATCGGCATAAACATCACCATTATATTAATAATGATCTAAAAGAAGTAAAAGAAGTGGTCCATTATAAAATAATTTTTTCGAACCCTGTTGAAATGGAATTATTTAAAATATGGTGTGTAAAAAATAAAGGCATTTATGATTATGACAAACATAATAGTTGCCAAAACGGGAAACTGCCCAAAATCAAAGCATTTAAAGATGAAATTTGCTGGTGCGATATCATGACCTATTATTTAATGCATGTCGCTAATTATAAATTCATGAGCACCATCCATCCCTACAAAGGTGAAATTTATTTTAAAAATTCAGGACACACAAAAATTTAATTAACCTGATTATATTAAAATCTCCTGCTTTTACAAATACGTATTTATTTCAAACCAAAAGCAAATGAAAAAATCTTTAATTATGTTTTTCGGCATAATACTCATAATGTTCGCGTGCGAACATCGAGCGGTAGACCCTCAGATCCTCTCAAGACCTACACAACATGACAGGCACGGAATTAACAGAGCAGATCCCATACCGAACAACGACAACAAGAATAACAATAAAAATGCCGGAGCGAAAAGCTCCGCAAATGATAGTTCCCGAAGAATCATAAATGAATACAAGTAAAATAAAATTCAAATCGTCTGTTTCTATTTCTTTCGGGATCCTATTGTTCTTTGGAATGACACATCTTGTTCTCCCTATTAATGGACAAATTTTAAAATCAGTTATTTATGATTTTGATGGGCTTACAATCGGGCAAACGGATCTACCAGAGGGGGATTATGGAACTAATGATCTTTCTTATAAAATTGCGGCCAATCCTCTAGGAAGCAATGATATGTTAGGTGACAGAGTATTGCAATTAAACTTAAATTGGAATTCGGGAACAGGATCGTTCGGCAGGGGAATTTCCCGTTTCATTGAATTTGATGTAAACAATGATGTCTTCAATTTTTATTTCTATAATCCAACTGCCAATTCTGCTGATGCTTTAGTAGATGTAATTATTACAGAAGACGATGATCAAAATAATACTTATTCATATAACACCGATGATGCATGGAAAAAAAGTTTATCTATTCAGGGGAATACCGGCTGGCAGTTAATATCGATACCGCTTAAAAATTTTACAGATTCTAATCCGGGGGGAAATGGAATTTTTGATGCCACATTCACAGGGAACAAGGGAATGTTATTAATGATTGAGTTTGTATTCAATAAAAACACTTCCAACAATGTTTCTTTTTTTTTAGATATGATCTGCTTTACAGATGGAACATTGCCCACAGGAGCAAATATTTTGGATTTACCCCCACTCAGTATGCCGGGAAAATGTCCTTTAGGTGCTTTCATACAAAAAAATAAAGATGATGAATACCTTGTTCCATCCGAAATTGAAAGTTTATTTCCTGCTTCTCCCAAAAAAAGAATTAAATACGTTAACTTTTTTGTTCAGTTTGCAATGGATGGTTCTACAACAGCAAAAGAACTGCCTGGCGAAGGGGTACGAAAGCTGCTGGATAATGGATATATGCCTATTATTAGCTGGGAACCTTTATTTCAAGGGTATTCACGGCTTGATCCGGTGCAGCCAAGACTAGGCAATATCATCAATGGTGATTACAATTCATATATAGATGCTTTTGCAGATAAAATAAAAACGTATGATGATACCGTAATTATTCGTTTTATGCATGAATTTGAAGGCGATTGGTATCCCTGGTCAATTATCCATAACGGACAAGACCCGTCCAAGTATATTGCTGCTTTCAGAAAAGTGGTGGATCGTTTCAGAAACCGGGGAGCTGAAAATGTAAAATGGATGTGGTGCCTTAATGCCGACTATGCGCCTTATGAGTATTATAATTGGTCAGTAAAAGCATATCCCGGTGATAGTTATGTTGATATTGTTGCAACGGATATTTATAATACCCATTATCCCGAAAGTCTGCCCTGGTGGATGTCGTTCAGGTATAAAACTGCTGAAAGCTATTATTATTTAACCAAATATTTTTCGAATAAGCCTTTAATGATTTGTGAAATTGGTTGCAGGGAAAGAGAAAATGGTGAAAACCCTTCTTCTCAAACAAAGGGAGAATGGATAGCACAGATGGATAAAGAGTTACAATCCAACTTCAGCAGGATAAAGGGTCTTGTATTTTTGAGTGCCAATCATTTAGGCGACTGGCGCGTAAATTCTTCGCCTGCAGCCCTAAGCTCAATGACTGAAAATATATGGAAAGATGATTATTATTTTGATGATGTGCAGATATCAATAGAAGATCATAATTTAATTCAGAATAAATGCAATGTATTTCCTAATCCTAACAATGGTACATTCACTATTTCACATCATATCAAAGAACAATCTGATATAGAAATAACAGTAATAAATACGCTTGGACAAGTGGTTTATTCAGAACATATAAACAATTTTTCGGGCGAATTAAAAAAAGAAATTGATCTCTGTAAAAAAGCAGAAGGAATGTATTATTTAAAAATAAGAAATGGGAAAAAGCTTATCAACCAGAAGATCGTGTTAAATTAAGATAAAGTTTCTTGTTTCTAAAAAAGAAACCAATTACTAGAAATAATTCAAAAATCCAGCTATAAAAATACCTTATGCAAATAATTATTCAATCTCCACATTTTACAGCGGGTAAAACGCTCACTAACTATGTAAATAAAAAAGTAAGCAAGCTCCCTCATTTTCACCTGGGAATAATAGCGGCAGAAGTCTGTCTTAAAATAGATGGCGCCCATCCAACCGGAAATAAGGTATGTGAGATCAGATTAGTTGTTCCGGGAGATGATCTGTTTGCAATGAGCCGGTGTGATAATTTTGAACAAGCAACCAATGAAACTGTTGATGCTTTAAAAGAGCAGATCAGAAAAATGAAAGTGGATGTATATTATTAAATTTATGATTTCCCGGAAGCAGTTCCCTTAAAGAAATAGAATGAGGCTTCTCAGGCTGACAATAATAACGAGCATTCCAACTAATATCAATCCCCATTTATTGGAAATCTTTGTAGACATATAAATAGAAATAGGTGCAGCTGCCATACTGCCTATCACCAGGCCCAAAATTATTTGCCAGTGGCTGAGCCCGATCATTACCATAAAAGTAATGGTGCTGATCAGTGCAACAAAAAATTTAGCAACGTGAGAGGATCCCACTGCGTACCGCATATTTCTTCCTCCGGCAATCAATGTGGTTGTTACAATTGGGCCCCAGCCTCCTCCACCCACCGAATCAAGAAAGCCTCCGACAGCGGCAACAGGTTGAATATGCTTTATTTTTTTTCTATTTTTAATATGCAGGTTTAATGCTTTTCGCATAATCAGGATACCAAGTGTAAGGGTATAAAGAGCTGCGAATGGTTTCACAATACCAATATACTCTTTACTGATATAGGAAACAGTAATTGCTCCGGCTATTGCTCCTAATGCGCCCGGAATAAGAAGTATTCGAAATAATTTATTATTGACGTATTTATACCGCATATAAACCAGTGATGAAGTTCCCGTTGTAAACACTTCTGAAGCATGCATACTTGCACTTGCCACTGCAGGAGTGATAGTGGGTATACCAAGGCTTAATAAAAAAGTAGTTACACTTACTCCGTAAGCCATTCCTAAAGCTCCGTCTATCATTTGAGCTATAAAGCCTCCTAAAATATATAACAGAATAGATGAATCAATACTATTGAATAAATCTAAAAATGAGCTGCTGATCTTACTAAGAGGAAAGAGAGTAAACAGCAAATGGCCAATCAGCATGATCGCAATAACCGATATAGCGTACAACAACACATATAATATACGTGTAGTAAAACTTCGTTTAAAGTTTCGCTTTTCTACAAGATCCGTTGCAGTTTCTTCTTTTATATTTTCATTCTCTTCTAATGCCACAGATTTTAATTTAATTAATTGCTGAAAAATAAATTTCGAACCAATCTTGTCTGTCAAGATCAATATCAATAGCAGAAGTAGCATTTTTAATCCGCTGTATGCTATTGGTCCCAACAATTGGTAAAGCTCCTAATTTTAATAACCAGGCAATCGCTAATTGCTCTTCATTGATCTCGTATTTCTTTGCTACTTTTTTTAAAGTATTTCTTACTTTTAAAGAAGAAGCATCTTTCTTGTCAAGCAAACGTCCTCCAGCCAAAGGTGCCCAAGCCAATGGGCGACTGTATTGTTGTTTTATAAAATCAATGGTTCCATCTGTGATTGCTTTTGTATTCAATAAATTGAGCTCAATGTGATTGGTAACAATCGGAATTGCTAACCGTGATGCAAGTAATTGATGCTGATGGACCGTAAAATTTGCTACACCTACATAACGCACTAACCCTTCATTTACCAAACCTGTAAGCGCTGAAGCAGTTTCATCTGCATTCATCAGGGGATCGGGCTGATGCAGTAAAAGTATATCGATATAATCCGTTTTTAAGTTTTTCAATGATTGCTTCACACTTTTCACAATGTAATCATGTGAGCTATCATAATGTGTTACTTTATATTTTGGCCTTGCTTTATCAACCAGGTTCATTCCGCACTTAGTAGAAAGAACCACATCTTCCCTTTTAAAGGATTTCTGCTGAATGGCTTTCCCAAAAAGCTCCTCTACCTGGTAATTTCCATACACATCTGCATGGTCAAATGTAGTTATGCCTAAACCAATACAAGTATTTATTTTTTTTTCTATGGTTTTTAATGATACGCCTTCCGGATCTTCCATGCACCGCCAGAAACTATAAATGACAGGTGATACCAAAGGGCCATTATCACATAATTCTATTTGTTCCATCTTTTAATTATTGATTTCTATTATGGGTTCCAAAGATATAAATAGTATGCGATTTAGCACTTCTTGATTTTTAAGAAATAAACATTTTATAGATCAATCCGAATAATGCAGCCACAATAATTATGGAAGGTTCATTTATTTTTTTAAATCTTACTAAAATAATTATTGTTATTAAAGCAATCAGAGCAGTAGGTATATCAATGATCGAACGGGATGCAATAACAACCACAGCGCCTACCAATGCCCCGATTACCGCAGCTGTTATGCCATCAACAAATGCTTTTATACTGGTATTTTTTGCGATCTTTTTAAAATAGGGAGCAGGAATGATGGTGAATAAATAACAAGGCAAAAAAGTAGCTAATGCGGCAATGAATGCTCCCGGAAAACCGGCAACTAAATATCCTATAAAACCAACTGTGATCACCACAGGGCCGGGTGTTATCATTGCAACAGCAACAGCATCCAAAAATTGTTGTTCATTGAGCCAGCCAAATTCCTTTACAACACCTCCATGTAAAAATGGAACGATTGCCAAACCACTTCCAAATACAAATGCTCCTGCTTTAAAAAAGAAAAGGGCTATCTTAGAAAGGGTATCATTATCATAATGCCAGAAACCTGCAGCGGAAAAGAACAAACTAATGGATGCAGCCTTGTTCCCAAATTTTGGAGGTGCTATTACCATCATATATATTAAGCCCGCTATAATAAAATAAAGCACTTCTTCTCTTTGGGTAACCACGGTTATAATTGCCATTATTAAAAAGAATAACCATAACATCCATTTGCTTTTAAAACTTTCTATTTCAAATTTTCCGACTGATTTTGTAGTAAGCTTATAAGAGCTGATAGCAATGATCCCTATCACAGCTGCACTAACTCCATAAAAAACTGCCTGCATCCAGGGTAATCCTCCATATAATTTATATGCCATGCCTAACAGAACAACCATTATGAATGATGGAATAATAAATGCCAAACCAGCCAATGCAGAACCTAACACACCATAATGAACATAACCTATATAAATTCCAAGCTGTGCTGCTAATGGCCCGGGGGCTAATTGTGATAGTGCAAGCCCTTCTTTGTATTCATCTTCAGAGATCCATTTTTTATTTTCAACCAGATCCCTGTGCATATATCCCACCAAGGCAACAGGACCACCAAAACCGGTTGCCCCCAATTTTAAAAAATAAACTATTAATTCTTTTAATGTATAAGATGGCGGATTTTTCATTTACAATGATTTTTGAACCGAGTCAAAATTAACTTAAAAAACCTCTTACATACTCTTTTGTTAAACTTTCTTTAGGATTCAATAACAACTCTTCAGTTGGAGCAAACTCAATTATTTCACCCATGTATACAAACGCACAATAATCGGACACTCTTCTTGCCTGCCTTAAGATATGTGTTACTAAAATAATGGTGTATTTTGATTTTAATTCCAAAAATAATTCTTCGATCTTTTGAGTTGATTTAGGATCAAGCGCTGAAGTAGGCTCATCACCTAAAATTATTTCCGGTTCCACTGCTAATCCCCGCGCAAGGCATAAACGTTGCTGTTGTCCAATAGATAAACGAGAAGCAGGAGATTTTAAGCGATCTTTTACTTCTTCCCATAATGCAGTATCACGCAGATATTTTTCTACGATCTCATCCAGCTTATGTTTATCCCTTTCTCCATGAATTCGTGGGCCATAAGCAATGTTATCATAAATCGACATTGGCAAAGGAAACGGGCGCTGCGACAACAATCCCATTTTTTTACGAATGTGAGTTACTTCCGTATTGGGACCATAAATATTTTCACCATCTAACAAAACTTTTCCTTCTACTTTCACATCTACAGAAGAATCATGTAGCCTGTTAAATGTTTTCAGTAATGTTGTTTTCCCACAACCCGAAGGACCAATGAAAGAAGTCACCTTTGAATCAGGTATATCAATATTAATATTCTTTAAGGCATGATTGCCACCATAATACAAGTTCAAATTCCGAACACTAATGTGAGGTTCCTGTGTCATATTTTATTTTTTGAAAATCGTTTACTTAAAATTCGTGCTGATATGCTGATCAACAGTACCACAATGGTTAATATTAATGCGGAAGCATAAGCTCTTGCCTGTACTCCTTCCATCGGACTGCTGAGCTGAAAAAATATAGCTAAGGGAAGTGTTGGTGCCTGGTCGGTAAGACTAACAGGAATATTATCACTGAATCCTGCCGTAAACATCACCGAAGCAACGTCACCTACAGCACGGCCGAAAGCCAACAGAATAGCTGTAAATATTCCAGGTGCCACTTGTTTGAGAATCACCTTTGATGTTTCTAACCGCGTTGTACCCAAAGATAAAGAAGCCTCAAAAAGTTCTTTTGGAACAGTGCGTATAACTTCATCCATTGTCCTGATCATGATCGGAATTACCAGCAACGTTACTGTGATGATACCTCCCAATAAGGAAGCCCGCATTCCAAAATACATCATCAGCGTAAAACCAAATGCTCCATAAACAATAGAAGGAATACCAAATAAAATATCATACCCTAAACGGGTCAGGTTTCCCATCCATGAACTTTTCTTTAAATAAATATTGATGTAAATCACGATCGGTAAACTAATAATCAATGCTAACAAACAAGCGCCCACACCTATATACAGTGATCCCATAATGGCATTTAACACTCCTCCTCCTTCCCCAATGTAAAATCCACTACCCGGAATTTCAGTTATCATGTCCAGGTTCATTGCGGGCAAACCTTTCATTATAATAGTTCCTACAATCAGAAAAAAGGTGCCTACAATGGTAATAGAAGACAATACCATCATCACTTTAAAAAATGATTCCTCAAATTTTCTTCTTTTCATAATTCTTTATTCTGTTTTTCTTTTGATACGTGCAAGCACAAGGCGTGAGAGCGCATTGAAAAAGAAAATAATAACAAACAACAATAAGGCTGCAAAAAGTAATGCTGAATCATATAAGGGGACGGACATCATTTCCCCATAATTATTAGCGATCAATGCAGGTAAGGGATAACCACTGTCAAATACGGATTCAGGAACAACAGGTACATTCCCACAGACCATAAGCACTGCTATTGTTTCTCCGAAAGCACGGGATACAGCCAACACCACTGTTGCAATGATCCCGGGCAGTGATTTTTTCAATAAAACAAACTTTACTGTTTGCCATGGTGTGGCTCCTACTGATAATGAGGCATCCCGCATTTCGCGGGGAACAGTTGCAAACACCTCAAGAAACAAACTGATGATCAAAGGAAAGATCATAATTGCTAGAACAATTCCTCCTGCAAGCAAACTGTAGCCTGCCGAGTATTCAACAAAATGAGGCGCGATATGGTCCTGAATCAATGGCACTATAAATAACACTCCCCACACTCCAAATACCACAGGTGGAATTCCCGAAAGCAGATCCACTACGGGAATAATAATTTTGCGTAAGCGAGGATGTGCGTACTCAGAAATAAAAATGGAAGACAACAAGCACAAAGGAAGCGCAATTGTAATTGCGATACTTGTCACCCACAAGGTTCCCATAATAAAAGGAAAAAAACCAAATTCACCTTTAAAAGGCATCCAGGCGGATGATGAAAGAAGCTGCCAGACAGAAGCTGTTTCCAATAATGGAATTGAACGGTAAAACAAACCCCACCCCACTACAACTGCAAGTAAAATGGAAAACAGCGTTAACACAAGCATTGTATTGCTTGCTATTTTATCTTTTATTAATCGGAAATTGGTAAACGTATTGATCATTATTAAAAATAATTTTAGTTTATTTTTTTTAGCTCGCCTTCCAGCTTTTCTTTTGAAAATGGGACATAACCGCTTGTACCAACATATTTTTGTCCATCGGTAAGTATCCATTTAATAAATTCAACCAGCACTTTATTTGTTGGTTTACCTTTGGTAACAAAGTACAAATCACGTGCAGGCGGCGACGGATATTTACCGGATGCGATGGCAGCTACAATTTGCTCTAAGGTTCCATTTACATTTTCATCAGCATCTACTTTTCCGTTATTATTTAGATCTATTGGTACAACCGAAATTCCGGGAAGAGGTTTTCTGGTCTTTACATCATAAACAAAACCGATATTATTATAACCTATACCACCGGGATCTTTTTTAACGGCCTGCAACACACCCGGATCACCAAATACACCAACACCTTGGAGCTCTTCTTGTTTTTTACCGAAATATTTTGCCCAGGATTCACCTGCACCGGATGCATCGGAGCGGGTATATGTATGAAGCGGGGCAGGCACTTTAAATCCTGCTTCTACGATCAATGCGCAGTTTCAGCGCGTGGCCCAGGATTTTTACAGGATTCAGGGGTTTTTCCGCGAAGGCCGGCTCTATGACCCGTGGCTGGGTTACTACCCGGTTCATTACCGGTACGTCAGGCCAGACCCCAGGATCTGGGTTTACGGCAGGCCTTA